>JACDGP010000196.1 GCA_013821605.1 Herpetosiphonaceae bacterium | reverse complement strand
GTTTTGCCGGTTTGGTCAATGTTTCCGTTACCGAGGATAGCCCAACAGTACCGGTCGAGCGATCCATGTGGGGCGCGCTGGCTCCCCCCACGATCCCATAGAACTCCTCGGCGCCATCTGGTATGATACTGACAGGTTGAAGTTGATGCTTCGCCTATCCACCGTGGCAAGTCGGACACTTCCTACCTCACTGTCCAACCTTCCGCGACGACTGACGCCAACTGCGGAGCATATATGCTTCACGGCTTACCGAAACCGCAAACCCGTCGTAAGACGGCGACGCAAAGCCACGGGTCCAGGATTGTCTGGATAGCCGGGTTCCCGAACTAAACCAAGGAGTATCATCATGGCACGACGTTTCACACTCCTGCTCTTGGTCATCATCTGCTGCGCCTCTTTGGGCTCGCTGCAGAGCGCCCACGCCGCTACCCCCTGGAGCGGCCTCACGGACTACACCATCCAGGTCGGTAGCTATCAACGCGTCTATCATGTCCACATTCCCGTCTCCTACACGGGTACGACACCACTGCCACTGGTGGTGGCCCTGCACGGCTCCAAGGACAACGGTCCGAATATGTCCGGCCTCACCCACTTCAATACTGTGGCCGATACCTACGGCGTCATCGCAACCTATCCGGATGCGCTCAAAGGTACTTGGAACACGGATGGTACTGCTCCGCAGGATGACTTCGCCTTTATTTCGGCTATGATCCAGCAGATCAGCGGCACCTTCATGGTTAATTCCCACCAGGTCTACACCATGGGCTTCTCCAATGGTGCCACCTTCTCTGAGGAACTCGGCTGTAAACTCAGTTCGACCTTCGCCGCCGTTGCCTCGGTCTCCGGTCACATGCCCAGCACCTATGTCTGCGCACTGGCCCATCCAATGCCCTTGATTACGTTTCATGGCACCGTCGACCCCATCTATTCGTATACCGGCTGGGGCAGCACCAGAAATGGCAAGCACTTGATGGGCGCAACCGATGCTGAGAATATGTGGGCTTCGCTTTCCTCCTGCACCGCCCCCGCCGTCACGACCAACCTGCCCGATGTCGTGCTCACCGATGGCACCACCGAGCAACTGACCGTGACCGGCGGATGTGCAGGTGGTGTTCAGATGCAGTTGTACACCATCATTGGTGGTGGTCATACCTGGCCGGGTGGCTTGCAATATTCCTCGGTCCGCGCGATTGGTATCACCAGCCTCGACCTTGATGCGAGCGTCCTCATCTGGCAGTTCTTCGCCCCCTATCAATCCTGAGTAGACAGTGTTGGCTAGCAGCTACGAGCGCAGAGCATCGGCGTTAGGGTAAACCGCCTGCTATATGTGAAAGCCAGACCGGCAACGCCGGTCTGGCTTTCACTCGTAACCGCACATTCCTGCTTGACATTCTCAAGAATGGGGCTTATAGTGCCCTTCAACAACCTATCGACAACGCGCTTATCCAGAGGGGTGGAGGGACCGGCCCTACGAAGCCCCAGCAACCAGCAATGCGAAGGTACTACATTCACTGTAGAACCGTTCCGTCTAAGGTGCTAAATCCGGCAGATATTCTGGAAGATGAGCGGTTCGTCACCTACTCGATCTTCTGGATGGAGTATCTGTGCGTAACCCTCATCACAATGGTGAGGGCTTTTTGCTGCCCCACAAAAGGAGTTTAATCATGGCGGACCTATCCAAGTTCACCGGTTTCGAAACGCTGGCGCTTCATGGCGGCCAGCAGGCCGACCCGACGACCGGTGCACGTGCCGTACCGATCTACCAAACGACCTCGTATGTGTTTCGCGATAGTGAACACGCCGAAGCATTGTTTGCGCTCAAGGAAACGGGCAACATCTACACTCGCATCATGAACCCTACCACTGATGTCCTCGAACAGCGTATTGCCCTGCTGGAAGGTGGCATAGCAGCCCTGGCCGTAGCGTCCGGCCAAGCTGCCGAAACGCTGGCGATCCTTAACATTGCCGGTGCCGGTGATCATCTAGTCTCGGTCACCAGCTTGTATGGCGGCACCTGGAACCTGTTCAAGCATACGTTGCCTAAGTATGGTATCGACACGACCTTTGTTGATCCCAAAGACCCGCAAAATATCGCTAACGCCATCACCCCTAAGACCAAGGCGGTGTATCTGGAAGCTGTTGGGAATCCGCGCCTGAATCTGCCCGATTTCCAAGTGATTGCCGACTTGGCACATGCCCAGGGTGTACCGGTGATCGTTGATAGCACCGTCCCCACGCCGTATCTGCTCCGGCCCTTCGAGCATGGAGCTGACATTGTGCTGCACTCAGCGACGAAGTTTATTGGCGGCCACGGCACCAGCATCGGTGGTCTATTGGTCGATGGCGGCAAGTTCGACTGGGCCAAGAGTGGTCGTTTCCCCGGCTTTACCGAGCCAGATGCCAGCTATCATGGACTGCGCTACGCCGACCTTGGTGGGATCGCCTTCATCCTTAAGGCACGCGTCCAGGGGCTGCGTGATCTGGGTGCGGCGCTGTCGCCCTTCAATGCCTTCTTGTTCCTGCAGGGCATCGAAACACTAGGGTTGCGCATGGAGCGCCACTGCACCAACGCCCTCGGTGTTGCCAAGTTCTTGAATGAGCATCCACAGGTCGCATGGGTCAACTATCCGGGCTTGCCGTCGCACGAGTCATACGCGCTGGCCCAAAAGTACATGCCCAAGGGCCAAGGCGCATTGATTGGCTTCGGCATCAAGGGTGGCAAAGCCGCTGGTCGCAAGTTTATCGACAAGCTCCAGCTGTTTTCGCATCTGGCTAACATAGGCGATGCCAAGTCATTGGCGATCCATCCCGCCACGACGACTCACTCTCAGCTCACCGAAGAAGAGCAGTGGCTCACCGGTGTGACCGATGATTTCGTCCGGCTGTCGATTGGCTTGGAAACCCTCGATGATCTGGTTACCGATCTCGATACTGCATTACACGGGTAACATATGGTGGCGACACGGCATTACCTAACCGAATCCTCAACTGTGGCGACACGTCATGCAGTAGACGCACGCGAGGCTCGTGCCGTGTCCCTACCATCCACCGGTGTTGGCCTCGTTCAAACCCGCTTCTGGCACTCACCGCTACCGCTGATGCTCGAAAGTGGCGCGACGCTCCATAACTGGAATCTGGCCTACGAAGCGTATGGCCGGCTGAATGCGGCACGCGACAATGCGATCTTGATCATGCATGCCTTGTCGGGCGATGCACATGTTGCCGGTCGTTTCAGTTCCCAGGATCGCAAACCGGGCTGGTGGGATGCCATGGTCGGACCGGGGCGCGCCTTTGATACCAACCGCTTCTTTGTGTTGTGTGCCAACGTGCTAGGCGGATGTCGCGGCTCGACCGGTCCCGGCTCGGTTAACCCCCTCACCGAGCAGCCCTACCGCCTTGACTTTCCCGTTATCACCATCGGTGACATGGTGGCGGCGCAGGTGCGACTGCTCGATGCCTTAGGTGTCGAGCAGGTTCGTGCTGTGGTCGGCGGCTCGATGGGTGGTATGCAAGTGATCGAACTGGCCGTACACTATCCCGAGCGGGTGCGCCTTGCCATACCGCTGGCGACCACCGCTCGCTCGAACGCCCAAGCTATCGCCTGGTCAAGCATCGGGCGCCGTGCCATCACCAACGATCCGGCTTGGCAAGATGGCAACTATCGGGCGCAACCGGCGAATGGCTTGGCGCTGGCCCGCATGATCGCGCATATGACCTACGTCAGCGAAGAGCGCCTTGACCGCCGCTTCGACCGCAGCCTGCAATCGCCAGCGGGCTTGCGCTATGTGCTGGACCGCGAGTTCGCTATCGAAAGCTATCTTGATTACCAAGGCCAGTCTTTTGTCGAGCGTTTCGACGCGAACTCTTATCTGTATATCACCAAAGCGATGGATTACTGGGATGTCGCCGCCAACGCACCCTCGCTTGCCTCTGCCTTCGCCCCGGCGCGCTGTCGCTGGCTCGTCGCCTCGTATTCCTCAGACTGGCTCTATCCTCCCGCCGAAAGCGAGTTGATGGTGGTTGCGATTCGGGGGAGTGGTGGTCTCGTTGATTACCATCCGTTCACTTCGTCGTTCGGCCACGACGCCTTTTTACTGGAAGAGGCTGCCCTGACGCCGGTGCTCCAGGCGGCGTTAGCGGAGTAGGACCGATCTCTACAGTCCTGAGCGGTACATGACAAACTATGCGTGGAGGCAAGCAAGATGATCGTACTGGCAATCGGAGCGCATC
Source organism: Herpetosiphonaceae bacterium (assembly GCA_013821605.1). Lineage (GTDB taxonomy): Bacteria > Chloroflexota > Chloroflexia > Chloroflexales > Kallotenuaceae > JACDGP01. The sequence continues at coordinate 3,344 of JACDGP010000196.1, read as the reverse complement.
CTGACGACGAAACCTTCGCCAGTGGCATGCTGGCCAAATATGCCTCTGAAGGTAACGATGTCTATATCTTGACCACGACGCGTGGCGAGGGCGGCTCAATGGGTGATCCGCCACTGAGTGATCGTGCCGGTTTGGGTACTGTACGCGAGCAGGAGGGACGCGCGGCAGGGCGGGCCCTAGGTGCACGGGACGTGCTCTTCCTGCCCTATGTCGACCCCGTGATCAGCGAAGGGCATGTCACACACCAGATCAATGCGAGCCTGGAGGAGTTCAGCGGTGCGATCAGAGAGGTCATCGAGCGTCTCAAGCCGGATATTGTGCTCACCCATGGCTCAGGTGGTGAGTACGGCCATCCCCAGCACAAATATACCCACGTGGCCGTCTTCAGGGCCCTCAACAACCTCAAGCCCTGGCGTCCCCGTGAGTTCCTGACCTGGTGCGCGGCGTATCCCAATCCAGAGAACGAGCGTTTCATCAACAAGGACGATCCGGCCGACATCGTGCTCGATGTCACGCCCTGGATGGCCCAGAAGGTGGCCGCGATGGACGCGCACCGCACACAGTTCACCGTCTTTTTTCGAGACAACCCCGACAAGCAGCTCGAAGACATCGTGGGGCACATCGAGAGTTTTCATCGTTGGACGTGATGCGGCGACCACTCTGTGACACACCTATCGCGTGATCAGCCGCATTACCAGCGCGGCGAGCCCCGTCAACACCGGCGATTTTCGCCTGATGGATCGTGGCTGGTCAATGCGGTGCGTCAGATGCCCGAGCAACACCGCCTCATCTCGCGCCGGATACACAAACACCCGAGCCATGCCCCGCAGCATGCCTCGGGTGTCCGAAAGGATGGAACCTATAGACAGTAGGTTACCTCATCAAACTGAGAGCAGCATAAGCAGCACATAAGAAAACCAGGGTCACGGTTTCCCCTCCGTGACCCTGGTACCCAAAGGGACAGGAGCATCCTCGTAAGAATACGAGCTGTGCGTGCATAGCAGGCGTCCGCGCTGCGGCGACCTGCCGCCATAACGATAGATACGTGGTTCCGAGCGATGGCGTTGAGATCGGGCACGTAGCCGCTGATCAGGATATACTCCCTGGGCATGGAGAAGTCCATACTGCAACAGCTAAGGGAGCAAAGGAATGTCACATCTGTCTGGGGACAAGCCCATCATTCGGCCTACCCTCCACCACTTCAACCTGAAGACAACGCGCCTTCAAGAGATGATTGCGTGGTACATAACAGTGGTGGGCATGGCTTCAAACTATCAGTTTCCAGGGGGGGCTTGGCTCACCAATGACGAGGCCAACCATCGCCTCGCATTACTTACCTCACCACAGTTGAGTGAGGACCCCGACAAGCTGATGCATACAGGTATCCATCATAGTGCCTTCGAGTACGCGACGATGGGCGACCTGCTCGACACCTACTCGCGTCTGAAGGCCCTGGGCATCGAGCCGCACGCCTGTCTCGATCATGGCATGACCACGTCGTTTTACTATGAAGATCCCGATGGCAACAGTGTCGAGTTGCAATCTGACAACTTCGGGACCTGGCAGGAGTCTAGCGCGTGGATGCGCACCTCGCCGCAATTTGCTGCCGACCCCATCGGTATGCCCGTCGATCCTGACCGGATGGTGGCGGTACGTCAGACCGGTGCCTCTTTCGCAGAACTGCACCAGCGGGCCTACGCCGGCGAGTTTAAGCCCGCCGGCCCGTTGGACTTGCATGTGCCACTTGGCGATCCGCGCGCTCCATTGTAATACTCCCTCGAATAAGAAGAAAGGTGGAGTTGGAACATGATGGTGCGAGCAGACCGAAGCCAAGATGTTCCCGATGCGACGGACGTACTCATCGTCGGGGGCGGTCCCGTCGGTCTCAGTGCAGCAGTCGAGCTGGGGCAACGAGGCGTGCAGTGCGTGATCGTCGAGCCGCGGCTGGTCGTCTCGCAGCTCAGGCCGCGTGCCAAGACCACCAATGTCCGGACGATGGAACATTTTCGCAGATGGGGACTGGCCGAGCGCATTCGCGAAGTAGCGCCGCTCAAGGTGGACTGGTCGCAGGATGTCATCTTCTGCACAACGTTACTCGGTCACGAGGTGATGCGCTTCACCAATTGCTTTGGCTTGTCGCCGCAGCGCAACGATCTGTTCGCAGAGTCGGGGCAGCAAATCGCCCAGCCACTGGTTGAGGAGGTGCTGCGGGAGGCGGTCAACGATCTGGCGTCGTGCCAACTCTGCTTGGGCTGGTCGCTGCACAGCATGGAGCAGCACGACGACCTTGTACAAACGACCATCGTCAACGAGCGGGGCGAGCAACGGCAGGTCGAAGCGTCCTACGTCCTGGGCTGTGATGGAGCCCGTAGCGTCGTTCGTACAGCCATCGGAGCCTACTACGTCGGAACCTCTGACCGGCGTCCGAACGTCGGCATCGTCTTTCGGGCACCTAGCCTGGCGCAGCGGCAGCCCCATGGCCCCGCCGTTCAATACTGGATACTCAATCCGGCCTGTCCTGGACTGTTGGGTCGCATGGACCTGCACGATCGGTGGTGGGCCATCGCCAACGGTGTGCAGGTCGAGACCGCCCAAGCCGATCCCCATGCGCTGATCCATGGTCTCGTCGGTACGGAGATCGACGCCGAGGTTCTCGGAACGGATCCATGGACGGGACGCATGCTGTTGGCGGACCGCTACCGGCATGGTCGGGTCTTCCTCGCTGGCGATGCTGCACATCTGAATCCGCCCTGGGGCGGCCACGGCTTTAACACCGGCATCGGCGATGCTGTGAACATCGGCTGGAAGCTGGCGGCGGTGATTGACGGCTGGGGTGGGGACGGACTGCTCGGCAGCTATGAGGCTGAGCGGCGGTTGATCGCGGAGCAAACCATCCAGGAGGCCGCCGCGAATATGAGCGTGCTTGCTCCTGAACTCGGCAATCAAGAGCTGGACGTATCAGGACCCGTCGGCGAGCAAGCGCGGCGTGCGACCGCGCACGCGATCCGAACCGCCAAAGACCGCGAGTTCCACAGCCTGGGACTGGTCCTGGGCTACCAGTATGCTGCCTCGCCGGTGATTGTTGACGACGGCACGCCTCCTCTTCCCCAAGGCCAGGACTATATGCCGACTGCGCGACCGGGAGCGCGGTTGCCACACCTATGGCTGCCAGATGGAGCGTCACTCTATGATCGGTTGGGGAGTGGGTTATCGCTCCTTAGCTAGACTTTATCCATTTGCTAGACAAGAACGAGATGGGCAGGTAAGCTGCAAGCACGTCCGACCAAGGAGTGCTAGATGCTCAATCTGCCCAAGGAGATTATGCAGGTGCTGCGACCATTTGC
>JACDGP010000054.1 GCA_013821605.1 Herpetosiphonaceae bacterium | reverse complement strand
CACTGGTTGATGCCGGCCTGAGTGTCGACCTGCTCACCAGGGAACTCACACGACTTGGCGTTGCCGGTTGGCAACTGCGATCCGAGCAGGTGCAACGGGCCGCCTTGCGGGCCACCCACCTCGTCGTTGAGGTCGATTCGTCCGTGCGCCTTGAGCATCAGGCGGAGGTGGAAGAGGTCTTTGCAAGGAGCACACTGCCGGACACTATAAAAGCTGACAGTCTGCGGATTTTCGAGCGGCTGTTCGCAGCGGAAGCGCGGGTGCATGGAGCGACACTCGACGAGGTTCATCTGCACGAGATGGGCAGCCTCGACACACTGGTAGACATCGTGGGGGCAGTGATCGGCCTGCATGCCTTGGGCATCGAGGCAGTGTATGTATCGCCATTGCCCATGAGTCGTGGAACGGTACGCACCCAGCACGGCCTGATGCCGTTGCCGGCACCGGCCGTCTTAGAACTGCTGCGTGACACACCGGTCCGAGCGGTCGATATCGAAGCCGAACTGGTCACACCGACCGGGGCGGCCATCTTGACAACCTTGGCTCAGGGCTTCAACCGGCATCCCTCGTTCACGATCAGCACGACAGGCTACGGTGCCGGCAGCCGTGACCTGCCCTTCGCCAACGTCCTGCGTGTGATTGCAGGTGAGACTGTCTCAACGAGTGGTGTAGCAGTGGAGCAGGTAACACTGCTAGAGACGCAGATCGACGACATGCCGCCCGAGTGGTACGGCCATGTGATGAATCTATGTTTCCAAACCGGTGCACTCGATGTATACCTGACACCCGTGCAGATGAAGAAAAATCGTCCGGGCACACTCCTCACAGTTATTACTCGGCCCGAACGTGCCGAGCAACTCCGCATGATTATGCTGACCCAAACGACCACCTTGGGAGTACGCCAGCAGCAGATCGAACGCTTTTGCTTGCCCCGTGAGATCGTGACAGTTACGACGCGCTTCGGCCCAATCCAGGCGAAGGTAGCACTGCTCCCCGATGGCAAGAGGCGTCTCGCACCAGAATACGAAGCCTGCCGTCAAGTCGCCGAGCAACAGCAAGTACCGCTCTGGGAAGTATATCAAGCTGTACATACTGCTAGTGAGGCCGGTAGCTAATATCGAAGTAATACGTGCCACAAGGAGCAAGCGCATGTCAACTGCAGGAATGCCAACGGTTCGCTTAACAGATCCAACACCGCGCTGGGAGTACCGCGTCGCGTCCCTTGACGTCAGTGGTTTTTTTGGACCGCATGTGCAGCTTGACGATATCGATACGTATTTGAATCAAGCGGGCAACGAGGGCTGGGAGCTAGTAGCGGTGACACCAGTCACGCGTGGCGAGGGTACCACATCTCAACTACTGATAACTTTGAAACGCATACGTCAAGCGTAAGGTTGCAGATCAAATGCGGGAACACCCCAGTCTAGGTACAATTTTCCCATGCGAAACATTAAGTATTTCTTGCTGGGCGCAGTGCTATTAGTAGCCTGTGCCCAAAGTTCCCCAGCGCCTATCCAGCTTGCACCCAGCACCACGAGCGTTGTAGAGGTACTGGCGACCAGCACTACCCTGGCATCTATCACAACCATCGAACCGAGCGAACACGCTACAACGCCGGTTCCCGCGCCTCCCAGCCCGGCGCCAACGTTTACGCCGGAAGTGACATCTACCACTACGTCGCCAACGCCAACATCACAACCCTCGACGCTGACTCCGCCAACTCCGACGACCGATCCGTTCGCCGCCTACGAACAATTCACGATCCCGGCGTTACGTGAACGACAAGCACGCGGCGAGTTTGGCACCGAAGGGCCGATTGAGATCGTGCGAACGTTGGAAGACACACCCAATTTTACGCGCCAGCTGTTCGCCTATCATGGTGATGGACTACGGCTGACGGGCATGCTCAACCGACCAAAAGGCAACGGTCCGTTTCCGGTCGTGATTCTGGTGCATGGTTATTATCCGCTAGATGTGTATCAAACCGGCAACGGCACCAAGCTCGCCGCCGATTACCTCGCGAGTCGTGGCTTTCTGACGCTGTCGCCCGATCTCCGTTCGCACGCCGGATCGGATGTTGCGCCCAACTTGTTTCGGGCGGGTCACGTGCTCGACGTGCTCAACTTGATACCGCTTGCGCAACGACTGCCATATGCGAAATCAGGCAAGGTCGGGCTGTGGGGCCATAGCAACGGGGGTGCGATTGCCGCCAAGGTGATGACGATCAGCGATCAGGTTGGAGCGACCGTGATCTACTCACCTGCGTCGCTCACGATTGCGGAAGACTACCAGTTCCGCCTCGGACGCTCACATCCGCGTATAACGCAAACACACGGTGCGCGTACCGGCGTGATCGACACCGTTGCCATTGAGTTTCCGGTAAAGGCCGACCAAGCGCCGGATTTGTACCGGCGCCTGTCACCACTACCCTACGTGCAGTATGCCACTATGCCCATTCAAATCCACTGGGGCACTGCCGACGAAACGGTGCCGCGCAAATGGCCCAGAGATTTGTACGACAGCCTGCAAGCCGCCGGCAAGCAGGTCAGATGGTTCGAGTATCCCGGGCAGCCCCACTCATTCCAGGGCGCGGGCAACCAGTTGTATTTGGAGCGCATCGCAACGTTTTACCGCCAATGGGTTGCATAATAGAATCTAAAACCCTGCCGCGATCTGCTCCTCCAGCGATGCCCGCAATTCGTCGGGCACACGCATATATAAGCCGCTCGCCTCGGCGACGATGGTGCCGTCGGGTAGCTGGGCGAAGCCTTGCAATTCCAGGGCACGTCCACGATCGCGCACCAGTGAACCAACGACGCGGATCGGCGTGTTGATCGGAGCGGGGGTACGAAAGCGGATTTCAATGCGTCCGGTCATGGTATAGGCATCGACCAGAAAGCCGACGCGTCCAATCGTTTCATCCAGTACGGTAAATAAGATCCCACCATGCACAAAGCCGGGCCAGCCTTGATGAGCCTCGGTAGCGGTAAACTCGGTCTCGATACGCTCATCAACCTGGTGAAAGGTGAGCTGGAGACCGTGGGCATTCCCTTTGCCACACACAAAGCAAGCGTTCGAGTCCGGTTGTTGTTGCATATCACTGTTCATCTAACCAGCCTTCAATTCCTGATTCAAGTGCTCGCTCACCCGGCGACAGTCGAGGGTGCCATTTACGGAAGATCAAGGTCGCATTTTGACCGCCGAAGCCAAACGAATTTGACATGGCGATCTCGAGATTTGCAGGCCGGGCGACATTGGGAACACAATCAAGGTCACACTCCGGATCAGGTGTCTCGTAGTTGATAGTCGGTGGGATCAAGCTATGCTTGAGTGCCAGCACGACCGCTGCCGCTTCGACAGCGCCCGCGCCACCGGTCAGATGGCCCATCATCGACTTGGTTGACGAGATCGGAATGGTGCTAGCATATTCGCCAAACGCCGCTTTGATCGCCTGAGTTTCCGAAAGATCGCCTGCCGGCGTCGAAGTCGCATGGGCATTAATATAATCGATCTGCTGCGGTAGCACCCGTGCACGTCGCAGAGCGCGTGTGATCGCCTGTGCCGCACCCCGCCCGACCGGATCCGGCGATGTCACATGATAGGCATCCGATGTCGCACCATACCCGAGCAATTCGGCATAGATCGGTGCGCCACGACGCTGTGCATGAGCCAGGGTTTCGAGCACAAGCACCGCCGCACCTTCGCCCGCGACAAACCCGTCACGGTCGCGATCAAAAGGCCGCGACGCTTGCTCAGGACGATCATTAAATGCGGTCGACAATGCCCGCATAGCTCCAAAAGCGGCTAGGGTAAGCTCGCAAATCGGCGCTTCGACCCCGCCGGTCAACATTACTTCGGCATCGCCGCGCAGCAAAACTTCGGCGGCTTCGCCGATCGCTTGCGACGAAGCCGCACACGCAGTCGAGATGGTTGAGTTGTAGCCACGCAGCCCCAGGGTGATCGCTACCTGACAGGCCGGCATGTTGGGCAAAGCCGCCGTCATAAAAAAAGGGCTGACGCGCGTGCCACCTTTTTCCATCAGCACCCGCATTGCCGCTTCGGTATCGGGAAACGATGTCGTGCCGCAGCCAAACAGGACGCCGATTTCGTCGGCCTGCGCTCCCACCGTGAGCTTGGCATCCGCCAGTGCTTGTTGGGCTGCCGCAACGGCGAACTGCGAGGCGCGCGAAATGCGCCGGGCTTCTTTGAAGTCCATAAAGTCGCGCGGCTCAAAACCCTTAACCTCGGCTCCCACATGCGCCGGATAGGCCTTGTAATTCGGGATCAAGGTAAAGGTTGCCAGACCGGAGCGGCCATGCGACAAACTATCCCAGAAGCTTGGGACATCGTTGCCGACCGGCGACACAACTCCGAGGCCCGTCACGACAATGCGGCGGTCAGCCTCATCTTCAGCGAGCAACTCGGGCAGTGGCTGCTCCAGCACGTTATCGCCCAGCGTTTCTTCCAACGCTTCGAGTTGGGCTTCCAAAGGAGCCGGTAACACCACGATATCGTCAACGAGTGGCTGAGGCGTGCGGGCAAGCTCAGCACGCGGTGTTCGAGGCATTCGTTTTATTCTCCACCATGCACAAGATTTCGCGGGATGGTAGCACCCACCATCCATCACGTCAAACCGCTAGACCGGTCGTTGCACCGTGCCAGCGCTTCAGCTAGACGTCAGACAAACGGGTAGTTACACTCACAGGATAAAAACTGTATAATATAGGTACATTCTTCGCTGCCAGGGACAATGATCACAGCGGGCGGTATTGATTTTGGGGTGCAGCAGAGTGGAACCCTTGAAGGGAGAACATGATGGGCTTACTCGACAAATTTACGAAGCGGGCAAAGCAGGTGCTCAGCCTGGCCCAGGAAGAAGCCCGCAGCTTTAATCATCCCTACGTGGGCACGGAACATATTTTGCTCGGCCTGATCCGCGATCAAGAAGGCGTGGCGGGCAAAGTGCTCGACGATCTGGGTGTAAAGCTTCAGCAGGCTCGTAATGCCGTCGAATTTATCGTTGGCCATGGCGAAGGCGTCCAGCGCAGCGATGAAGCCGAACTTACGGCCAGGGCAAAAAAAGTCATTGAATATGCGGTGGAAGAAGCACGCAAGCTCAACCACCATTATATTGGTACCGAACACCTCCTGCTTGGACTGGTCCGTAACGGCGAAGGCGTTGCGACCGGCGTTCTCGAAATCATGGGCGTGTCGCTCGAACAGATTCGCACCCAAGTTAATCGCGTATTGCGACAAGGAACTGCCGGTCCGAGTGATCGCCCGGCCGCACCTAAGCAGTCCAAAACGCCCTATCTTGATGCCTTGTCGACCGATTTGACCGACATGGCTGAGGCCGGCAAGCTCGATCCGGTGATCGGTCGCCAAAAAGAGATCGAGCGCGTGATCCAGATTCTGTCACGGCGCACCAAGAACAACCCGGCCTTGATCGGTGAGCCGGGCGTGGGCAAGACTGCTATCGCCGAAGGACTGGCCCAACGTGTCGTAGCGGGCGATGTGCCCGATTCGATCAAGGGCAAGCGCGTTGTGACGCTCGATATGGGCTCGCTCGTGGCGGGGACCAAATACCGCGGGCAGTTCGAAGAGCGGCTCAAGCGGGTAATCGATGAGATCAAAGAAGCGCGCTGTATCCTGTTCATCGATGAGTTCCATACGTTGATCGGTGCGGGCGGCGCAGAAGGCACGCTTGATGCGGCCAATATCCTCAAGCCGGCCCTGGCACGTGGAGAACTGCAAACCATCGGTGCGACAACGATGGACGAGTACCGCAAGTACATCGAGCGCGATGCGGCCCTGGAACGCCGTTTTCAGCCGGTCAACATTGACGAGCCGACCATCGAGGATACCATCGAAATTCTACGTGGCATCAAGAGCCGCTATGAAGACTTTCACCAACTTCAGATCTCCGACGAAGCAATCAAGGCAGCTGCTAACCTTTCGGCGCGCTATGTGCCCGACCGCTTCTTACCCGATAAGGCCATCGACCTGATTGACGAAGCCGCCAGTCGCGTCCGGATGTATCGCTCTGCGACACCGCCCTCGCTACGCGACGCCCTACGTGGCCTAGAGGCGATTCGTAAAGAGCGTGATGCCGCATTGCAAGATCAGCAAGCGGATGTAGCCCATGACCTCCAGGAGCGCGAAGAGCGCATGCTGGAGCGCATCAAGAAGATCGAGGCCGAGGAGCTTAAAGGTGATGGCTCAGCCTATGACCGCCCCTATGTGACTGAGGAAGATATTGCCGAGGTCGTGCAGATGTGGACGGGCGTGCCGGTGTCCAATTTGACGGGCAACGAAACGGAACGGCTGCGGCATATGGAACAGGAACTGCATAAGCGGGTCATCGGTCAGGATGAAGCGGTTACCACCATCTCGAAGGCTGTTCGGCGCGCACGGGCCGGTCTGAAAGACCCGAAGCGCCCGATCGGCTCGTTCATCTTCCTGGGACCGACCGGCGTGGGCAAGACCTGGCTGGCCAAGGCGCTGGCCGAGTTTATGTTCGGTTCTGATGAGGCGATGATCAAGATCGATATGTCAGAGTTCCAAGAGCGCCACACCACTTCGCGCTTGGTCGGGTCACCTCCCGGCTATGTCGGCTATGGTGAAGGCGGGCAATTGACCGATGCCATTCGCCGCAAGCCGTATTCCGTCGTGCTCTTCGACGAGATCGAAAAAGCCCATCCCGATGCTTTCAACCTGCTGCTACAGGTGCTGGAAGACGGCAACCTGACCGATGGCAAGGGACGCCGGGTTGATTTCCGCAACTCGATCATCATCATGACCTCCAATATTGGCACGGAGCATATTCGTCAGGGTTCGCGCATCGGCTTCGGCGGCAAGCGCGGCATTGATGAGGAAGACACCCGTAAGAAGGTCAATGATGCACTCAAGGAAATGTTCCGGCCCGAGTTCTTGAACCGGCTTGATGGTACGATCATCTTCCACCCACTAACCGACCAGGAGATCAACAACATCGCGACGCTGGAGCTTGAGCGCGTTGGTAAGCAACTCGCTGAGAAAGGCATTGTGATGGACGTGACGCCCGAAGCTATAACGTTGATCGGCAAGCGTGGCTATGATCCAACCTTCGGTGCGCGGCCATTGCGCCGTATCATCACCAACCTGATCGAAGACCCGTTAGCCGAAGGGTTACTCGAAGGTCGCTTTGAGGCAGGTGATAAAGTCCTGGTGGACACTGAAAACGATCTGCTCCGGCTGCGTTCGCAACGGGAGATCGAAAACATAGAACAAATCGAGCCCGAAGCCGAACCAGCTATTGCCTAGCACTCCTTAACCCCGTTCCAATGTAGCCGCCTGACGCTTGTCAGGCGGCTACGTGTTAGAATTGAAGCAATCACCATGGCTAAAGCACGTACCATTTTCGTTTGCCAGCAATGCGGCAATCAACAACCCCGTTGGGTAGGTAAATGCCCCGACTGCGGAGCATGGGACTCGTTTGTCGAGCAAACAGTCGCACCTGCAGTCCCTGCCAGCAAAAGCCGCTCGGTTGCAGCCGGTGTACGACCTCTCCCGATCACCGAGGTCGCTGTCGAAGGCTTTGAGCGACTGCCTGTACAGGGCGAGGAGTTTACCCGTGTGCTGGGCGGCGGCTTGGTGCCAGGATCGCTGGTGCTGATCGGGGGAGATCCGGGCATCGGGAAAACCACATTGCTATCACAGGTAGGTGCTCAATTCGCCCGCGACACTGCTCCTGTGTTATATATCTCCGCCGAAGAATCGACGCAGCAACTCAAGTTGCGAGTCGAACGGCTGGGAATGCTCCACGAGCGGCTGCTGGTCTACTCCGAGACGAATCTGGATACGATTGTTAATGCTATCAGCGATCTCAAGCCGGGGCTCGTCATCGTTGACTCGGTGCAAACCGTGTATGTCGAAGATGTTTCTTCGGCGGCCGGCAGTGTGTCGCAGGTGCGGGAGGTCGCACTACGGCTGCTACGGGTCGCGAAGGATACTGGGACTCCCATCTTTCTGGTTGGCCATGTGACCAAGGAAGGCACGATCGCTGGCCCGCGCGTACTCGAACATATCGTGGACGTCGTGTTGTACCTGGAAGGTGATCGCTTCCACCAGTACCGTATGCTACGCGGCGTCAAAAATCGCTTCGGCTCGACCGACGAGGTCGGCGTGTTTTCCATGACACAGCACGGGCTCGAAGAGGTGCTAAACCCCTCACAGGTCTTCCTGGCCGAGCGCAGCGCCGGCACACCCGGCTCCACGGTGGCCGTGACGATGGAAGGTACCCGCCCCATCCTGGTCGAGGTCCAGGCGCTGACGGCCCATACCCAGAACCCGCAGCCTCGCCGCACTGCCAACGGCTTCGATCCGAACCGCCTCACCATGTTGATCGCTGTGTTGAGCAAGCGCGTGGGCTTACCCCTGTTCAACCAGGATATTTATGTAAACATCGTCGGTGGTTTGCGCATTACCGAGCCTTCGGTTGACCTCGCCGTCGCCACGGCTATTGCCTCGTCGTTTCGCAACCAGCGGGTCGATCCGGATCTCGTGCTCGTCGGCGAAATCGGCTTGTCGGGCGAACTGCGCTCGATTGGCCAGCTTGAGCGCCGGCTGGTTGAAGCCAGCAAACTAGGCTTTAAGCGCGCCTTGTTCCCGACACCCAGTGGGCCACCACGCGTCACAGGCTTACAGCTTGACGGAGTACGGTCGGTCGGGGACGCGATCCGGAGCGCCTTGCTTGGACAACCTCGTCCCGACGGAGACGATGATTGAGATTCACCGCTAATTTTTATACACGGATTACCGGTGCGCTCGTGCTCGCCTATGCTGGCTACCGTTTTGGCACACTGCATTCTGCAACGCCGCCGACCGATACGCAGCATTGGGCTACGAGCTTGCTGGTGCTGTGCGGAGCGGGCATGGGCCTTGTGCTAACCCATTATCTGACACTCTACCCTTTTCGTAGACTCAAACGGCGCGTCCAGACAATGACCGCCATCGAGCTTATGACGACGACACTCGGGCTCGTCGGCGGCTTATTGATTGGCGTGCTGCTGACCATACCTCTCAGCCATCTGCCTTGGATCTTCGGCGTGTACTTGCCAATAATTGCTGCCATACTGGCGGCCTACCTGGGGTTAGTCGCGGCGAGCGCCCGTAAGGACGATTTAGAAGCTTTACTTATGCCCAAACGAGCTATGGCGCATGGGCAGCGCACGCTGCTCGACACCAGTGTGATCATTGATGGGCGGATCGTCGATGTTATTCATACCGGCTTTATTTATGGCACACTGGTTGTGCCACGCTTCGTCCTCCAGGAAGTGCAACAGTTGGCCGACTCGCATGATGATCTGACGCGCGCTAAAGGCAAGCGCGGCCTGGATATGTTGCAAGCCTTACAAGCCGATCCGGCCATTACCGTGGAAATCAGCGACCTGGATCTGCCGATGGTCCACGAAGTCGACGATAAGCTGCTGGCGCTTGCGCGGTCTGAAGGCGTGGGGTTGCTCACCAACGATGGCAATCTCGAACGGGTCGGCACCTTACAAAAGCTGCGCATCCTCAATCTCAATGCGCTGGCCGATGCGGTGCGTACTCCCTTCCTGACCGGCGATCAGCTCAGGATCACCATTCGTAGCGAAGGGCGCGAACGCGAGCAGGGGGTCGGCTTTTTACATGATGGCACCATGGTCGTGGTTGAAGATGCACGCCATCTCGTCGGCAAAGAGCTGCCGGTGGTGGTGACACGCTTGTATACGACCCAGACCGGTCGCATCGTCTTCGCCCAGATTGCAGGGGCCGGCCGGGGCTTGAACAGCAAGCAACTAAGCGAGGGCTAGTGCCATGCGGGCCGTAGTGCAACGGGTGAGCGAAGCGCGAGTCGTGGTCGACGATGCCGTGGTCGGCGCGATTGGGCCGGGTCTACTTGTTTTGCTCGGGGTCGCTGAAGGTGATGACCTAGCGATTGGGCTTGCACTGGCAGATAAAATCGCCCAATTGCGCATCTTCAATGACGCCGACGGCAAGTTCAATCTCTCGGTCATCGACACCGGTGGGTCGGCCCTGGTCGTTTCCCAGTTCACCCTGCTGGCCGACACCCGCAAAGGCCGCCGCCCTTCCTTTGTGCATGCGGCCCATCCCAACGTTGCCGAGCCCCTGATCGAGCAGGTGTGCGCCCACCTGCACACCCAGCATCACCTGACGGTCGCGACCGGCCGCTTTGGAGCCCATATGCTCGTGCACCTCGTCAACGACGGCCCTGTCACCATCACCCTCGACTCCGCCGACCACGAGCGACCCCGCCGTACCTCATAGCCCCACAGACCCCTTACAGTCTTTAGCTACGCACCGTCACCGCATCAAGACAGGCTGTAAGCTGTGCTGCGACACGTTGAGCGCTAGGTTCCCGCAGCATGGTGAGGTGTTTCGCCGGAATCACATAGCACTCGACTCCTGCACCTGCCCATTGTTCCCACCACCGCGTCCAAAAAAGGCCGTAGAACTGATATGCCTGACTGCTGTACAACAGCGTGATGCGTCCCCCGTATGGCCGTCCGCGGTAGTGCCGGAAAGCCATGATGGTGGCATCAAACACGCTTCGGATGCGGCGTGATTGCAAACGTGCGCTATCGTTTGCTCCCACATCCTCAAACTGTCGTAGCCGTGGTCGCAAACGACCGCGTGACACCATGGCTTTGACCATCCGCTTGACAACAACCGGCAGCAGGCCAACCTGGTAGATATAATGCACGCGTTTGAGCACTTCAATAATATGGGCGGCCAAGGGCGGCTCAGCATCCATAAGGGCGAGCAGTGCCACCTCTTGGCCGCTTTGCTCCAGCTGCCTACTCATCTCGAATGCGATGTCACCGCCGAGGCAGTTACCCCCAAGCAGATATGGTCCTGTGGGCTGCAGCCTGCGCATTTGGGCAATGTAATGTGCTGCCATCTGCTCAATACAGGTATGTGGCGGCTCGTCATGTTCCAGACCGACCGCCTGGAAACCATAAAGGGGTTGGTCTGGTCCGAGATGACGAGCAAGATCCACAAAGTAGAGTGCAGTCATGCCGGCCGGCGTCACGCAAAACAACGGTGGCTTCGTACCGCCTGGCTGAATCGCTACCAGTAAGGACCTAGTTGGCGACCAACCATCTTGCCTGAGCAAATGGGCGAGGCCGGCAATGGTGGGTGCCTCAAACAGCATAGCTAATGGCAGGCGCCGACCAAGACGCTCCTCGATTTGAGCAAAGAGGCGCACCGCCAGCAGCGAATGACCACCAATTTCGAAGAAGTTATCCTCCCTCCCGATCGGCCGTCGTCCGAGAAACTGCTCCCACAACAGTGTCAACTGAAGCTCCAACGCATCCTGGGGTGCAGCGGAGGTTGCATCGACTGTGGGTTGTACCGTGCTGGCTGCTGGCAGGGCTCGCCGGTCCACTTTACCACTAGACGTCAACGGCAAGGCATCAACAACCATAAAGTCGGCGGGAACCATATACGCCGGCAAGTGGGAATGGAGAAACGCGCGCAGTTCATGTACGCTGGGACCGGGAATTTCACGCGCTATCACGTATGCTACGAGACGTACGTCGCTCATCCTAAACTCGCCTGCCACGACGACTGCCTGGCGCACACCGGGATGCTGAGCGAGGGACGCCTCGATCTCGCCCAACTCCACACGGAAACCGCGGATCTTGATCTGATCATCATTGCGACCCACGTACTCGATCATTCCGTCCGGCAAGTAGCGCGCAAGATCCCCCGTTTTATACAGCCTTGCACCTGGCTCGTCGCTGAATGGATCAGGTACGAACTTGGCAGCGCTTAACTCCGCGCGCTTTAGATAGCCACGTGCTACTCCGGCTCCGCCGACATGCACCTCGCCGGTCACTCCAATTGGCACCGGCTGCATCTGCCGGTCCAGCAGATAGATCTGGGTGTTGGCAATTGGTCGGCCAACTGGCACCCTGCCGCCGCGTTGCTCACGGCTCACCTCGTAGTACGTCACGTCGGCCGCTACCTCAGATGAACCATACAGATTAAGCAGGACACCATGTGGCATGCTTGCCAGCAAGCGTTGGGCGAGATCCCAGGGCAACGCTTCCCCACTACTGAACCAGTATTTCAACCGGGGCAGTTGCTGCCCCAGATCAACCTTTGTCTCCAGCAACATGCGTAAGAGCGACGGCACCAGCACGATACGTGTGACGTTGTGATCTGCCAGCACACGGAGCAGCTCTTGTGGATCCTTGACTACCCGATCCGGAATAATGATGATCCGAGTCCCTTGCAGCAAGGGGCCGAAAATCTCCCAAATCGAGTCCACAAAACTGAAAGCCGTCTTCTGGCAGTACACGTCATCTGCCGCGAACGGGTAACGCTGCCACATCCAGTTAAAGCGATTAAGTGCCCCCCGGTGCGTCCCTAACACGCCCTTGGGTTGGCCGGTCGAGCCGGAGGTATAGATTATGTACGCTAACTGCTCACCATCACCGCCACTATTGAGGTTAGCATCACGTTCTTGAGCTAGGGCTGACCAGTCACCATCCAGGCACACCACCGTAGCTTCGTGAGGCGGCAACTGCTTCACCAGCGACTGCTGAGCAAGCAGTACCGTAGGCTGCGCATCCGCCAGCATAAAAGCCAGCCGTTCAGGAGGGTAGGTCGGATCGAGAGGCAGATAAGCTCCCCCGGCCTTTAAGATGGCCAGCAAACCCACGACCATCTCTGGGGAACGTTCGACACAAACACCCACCGGCACATCAGGACCCACTCCCATACGCTGCAAATAATGCGCTAGCTGGTTGGCCCGCTGGTTGAGCTCACCATAGCACAAGTGGCTGTTCTCATAGACGACAGCAACAGCGTCAGGCGTGCGCGCCACCTGTTCCTCGAATGCACGCTGGATCGTGGTTTGTTGCGCATAGGTACAGGCAGTGTCATTCCACTCGACCAGAAGTTGGCGGCACTCCGGCTCACTTAATAGTGGGAGCGCCTCGATCCGCTGCTGCGGGTCGGCAACGATAGCTCGCAGTAAGCTCTGAAAGTGCTCCAGCATACGCACAACCGTGACCCGGTCAAAGAGATCAACGCTATATTCGAGTTGCAGCCGCAGCCCGTCGGTTTGCTCTATCACCGCCAGATTAAGATCATACTGGGCAACCTTGCTCTCAAGCTCAATTCGCTTGAGTGCCAGGCCGGCAAGCTCGAGTGGTGGACGCGGTGGGCTACGCAGGTTAAACATGACTTGAAACAGTGGCGTTCGGCTAACGTCCCGTTCGACACGCAACTCTTCGACCAGCCCTTCGAAAGGCACATCTTGATGGGCATACGCACCGAGCGCCGTCGTACGGACCCGTGCCAGCAACTCTCGGAACGTTGGATTACCATCGAGATGCGTGCGCAGTACAAGGGTATTGAGAAACAGACCGATCAGCCCTTCTGTTTCTGCCACTTGCCGCCCGGCAATCGGCGTACCGACGACCAGATCAGTTTGCCCACTAGAGCGCAACAGGAGCACCTTAAGCGCTGCCAGCAGCACCATAAACAGGGTCACCCCTTCGCGGCGGCTGAAGTGGTTGAGTGCTTCGCTCAAATCCTGTGGCAGATGGACGACCTGCTCTGCTCCTTCATAGCTTTGCAGACGTGGCCGTGGTCGGTCGGTCGGTAGAGCGAGAGCCAATGGACTATCGGCTAGTTGCTCACGCCAATAAGCAAGCTGTGCTTCGAGCAACGGACCTTGCAGCCGCTCCCGCTGCCACACCGCGAAATCGGCATACTGAATCGGTAGCTCCGGTAATGGCGACGGCTTGCCCGCAACGTACGCAGCGTATAGTGCGAATAGTTCGCGCTCGTAGGTGGCTGCGGACCAGGCATCGGACGCAATATGGTGCCATGTGGATACGAGAATATGCTGCTCCGCTTCAAGCCGTAGCACCTGGACGTCCAGCGAGGGTTCGTATGTTAAGTGGAAGTGGTGTCGGCTTGCCTCGTTAAGGATGCGCTTGACCTCGGCCTCGCACTCATCCGCTGCCAGCATGCTTAAATCTACAATCGGCAGTTCAACCGTCCTGCTAGGTGCAACGACCTGCACTGGGATGCCCTCAACGGACTGAAACGTGGTACGGAGCACTTCATGGCGCGCAACGATCATGTTGAATGCTCGCCTCAAGGCGTCCACGTCGAGCTGACCATTCATCTGCCAGCACGACGCGATCGTATACAGATGGCTATCAGGGTCTAACTGATCAAGAAACCACAGGCGCTGCTGGCCGAAGGACAACGGTGCAGGTCCCAATGAGGCGCGATGACCGATGCCGGTGCTCTTTGCGGACACGCTGGCCCGCTTGACAAGCGCCTGCTCAAGCACTGCCCGTTTTTCCGGCGACAGATTGGCGATCCGTTGGCTAAGCTCGCTCATACCTCTACCGCTTGCAAGGCCCTCATGTACTTCATCAGGCCTACGTAGCCACCTCCCACGGCACCAAGCGTTTCCTTAAGTGCTGGAGGGCGAAATTGAAGCCAATACCAAACAACGTAATGACGGCCAGCGCGGAATACAGATCCTCAACATGCATGGTTTCCCAGGCGAGCCAGATCATGGCACCTAGACCGGTCTGCGAGCTAACCATTTCCACCGCAATCGTAAGCAACAGCGTGACGTTAAGCGCCAGCAACAAACCCGCCAGCATGAACGGCAGACTACCGGGCAAGATAACCCGCGTAAAGACCTTCCACCTGCTCGCACCATAGTTTTGCGCGACCTCGAAATGAATCGGATTAATTTGCTGCACGCCGGTCATGGTGTTAATCAGCATGGGGAAAAAGGCCCCCGTGGCAGCGACAATCACCTTCGGCGCCTCACCAATGCCAAAGATGATCATGATCAGCGGCAAGATCGCTATTTTGGGAATCGGATGGGCTGCGGCGAAGAACGGATTGATCACCGCTCGCAGCCGGGGTGACCGGCCTAAAAGTTGGCCAAGCAACAAGCCGGGAATTCCACCCAACAGCATGCCGAAGAGCAGGCGCTCAAGGGTGACAGCCATATTCATCGGCAGGGTGCCATCGCGAACCAATGCTGTTGCACTCGCAGCAATCACCGACGGCGGAGGAAAAAACAAAGCCGAGATAAGGCCGGCACGGGCTGCCCCCTCCCAAGCCCCCAATAGCACGACAACAATGATGCCCACCAGCCAGGCGTCCGAGCCGGGCAAGTGCAACGGGGAGTCCTCCGTCAGGAAGCGACCCGTAAATCTTCGCGCACTTCCGCTTCGATTGCTTTCCAGATGTGCCATGCTATCTTCCTGACATCTTGTTGTTCGCGGTCACGCAAATCGCGCGGTCGCCCCAATGGAATTTGGATCTCTTCCTGAATGCGACCGGGATGGCCACTCATCACCAGCACACGATCGCCCAGCAGCACCGCTTCCTCGATATCGTGCGTCACATAAACCACCATTGTGCGATGATCCTTCCAGATTCGCAAGAGTTCCTCCTGAAGCACAAGCTTGCTTTGTGCATCAAGTGCACTGAATGGCTCGTCCATCAGCAGGAGTTGCGGGTTGGAAAGAAAAGCGCGCGCAATGCCGACCCGCTGTCGCATCCCAACCGAAAGCTCATGCGGATAGTTATCGGCAAAGGCAGATAGCCCTACCTGTGCCAAAAACGCCCGTGCACGTTCCTGCCGCTCCTGCCGTCGCACACCGCGCGTCTCCAAGCCAAAGGCGACGTTATCTAGCACCGTCAGCCACGGAAACAAACCATGCTCCTGGAAAACTAGGGCGTTGCGCGGTTGGTCGGGAACCGCCGGCTCGCTGAAGATCAGTTGTCCGGTTGTCGGTGCGATCAAGCCCGCCAGCAGTTTGAGCAAGGTCGATTTGCCGCAACCGCTCGGGCCAACGATACAAACAAACTCTTCAGGCCGGACCGTAAAGCTAACATTGGTCAAGGCCGCAATACCACCACTGCGGGTCGGATATAGCTTACTAATACCCTGGCAGATGAGGGTGGGCCGCGACGACGCTGTCACTTGCTCGCAGTTCCCAACTGGGTATTGGCGTCATCCACAAAGCTCGAATTACAGAACTTTTCTGCCAGCACCATTTGCTTCAATGTTGGCATATCCAACAGAGGTACTTGCGTACGTATCTTAACAATCATACCTTCACCCCCGTGAGATGCAAAAGGTAAGCCCTCGGCAAGGCTAAAACTCAACTAGAACTTCTGGTAGCAGCCTCTCATACCTCGCCTTTTCAGCTTCCCTCGAGTTCGGTTACCAGGCGAGCGATATCGTCATCTTCGCTGTTCTCGGCCAGCCGCTGCACGATCACTAGCGCTAGCTCTGCGACGGTCGGTGCCTCAAAAAGTATCGTCATGGGTAAGTCGAGCCCGTAGATGGTCCCGACTCGTCCAATAATTTGTGCCGCTCGTAACGAGTCACCCCCGAGATCAAAGAAATGAGCATGAATACTTACACGGTGGACACCGAGAACATCTGACCAAAGCTGTGCCAGCAGCTCCTCGACTGGCGTACTCGGTGGTGCATAGACACTTTCGGCTGCGACCGCTTCCCAATCGGGTGTTGGCAACGCCAGACGATTAATTTTCCCGAATGTTCCCTGCGGTAGGTGCTGCATAAAAACGAAAGCGGCCGGGATCATGTACTCCGGCAGTACTGCATGGAGGGCCTGACGTACCGTCGCCGGTGCGGGTGCCGGCTGTACCGTTGGGACGAGATAAGCCACCAAACGATTGTCGCCACGCTGGTCCCTTTTCGCCACGACGGCAGCCTCGCGGATACCATCAATGCCCAGCAGCCGCGTTTCGATCTCCGGTATTTCGACCCGATGGCCACGGATCTTCACCTGGAGATCTTTGCGGCCAAGGTGTTCAAGGTTCCCACCTGGGTCCCAGCGACCAAGGTCACCGGTCAAATAAATCCGCCGGCCATCACCCTCCGGTGCCGGGCGAAAAACTGCCTCCGTTTGCTCCGGCTTGTTCCAATAACCGAGCGCGAGATAGCGCGACTTGACCGCAATTTCGCCGGTCTCACCTTCAGGCACCGGTGCACCGTTTTCATCCAGGATCAGGATCTCTCGTCCCGGACTCGCCCGGCCCAAGGGCACGGTTGTTTCCGGCAGTTCCATCTCGGGGGTGATCTTGAGAAAGGTCGGCAGCCCCGCCTCTGTCGAGCCCAGTCCCACCCGTAGCAAGCAGTGTGCTGGGAAATGACGCCGGAATAACTCGACGTCGCGCTTAAGAATCGGCTCTCCCGCCAGTTGGAGCAGTCGCATCGCAGGAAAGGTATCATCTTCGCCCAAGGAGCCGATCAGATGACGGAAAACAGTCGGCACCGAGTGGTAGACGGTGGCCTTTTCTTGCTTCATCCACGCCGCCAATGCGGCCGGACCCTCACGCTTGACGTCAAACGGCAGGACTGTACCGCCATTCAGCAGTGCATGACCGATGGATGTTGTCGAGACCGAAACAGTATAGGAAGCCAACAGCAGTACCCGATCCTGTGCGGTAAGACGCCCAAAACTCGTTGTCATCCCCACATCGTGGAGCATATGGCGATGTGTCAGCATGACTCCTTTTGGCACGCCCGTCGAGCCCGAGGTGTACATGATGTTTATGATCGCATTGTCCACCGGTCGGGCTGGGCGCACCGGATTTTCTTCGGACAGCGTGGCTGGGAGGTCATCAAGGTTGAGCACAAGGAGCTGACCTTGCGCCACCGCCTCCGCAAGGAGTAGGTTGTTGTTATTGGTAATGATCAGACGAGCTCCCGCGTCCGCCAAGATATCTTTGAGCCGGCTCTGCGGGTCGGTCGTCGCCAGTGGAACGTAGATCCGAATGGCTTTCATAGCACCGAGCAGGGCGATGATCATCGCGGCACCCTGCTCAAACAAGAGCGCTATGGGCGTTTCGTCGCTGCCTCGTTCAAGCAGCGCGTGAGCCAAGCGATTGGCAGCGCGATTCAACGCATCATAGCTAAGCTCCGCGTCCCAGCTCTTGACTGCCAAGCGCTGACCATAGCTTCGAACCTGTTGTTCAAACCGGTCCGGAACAAGCTGTTCGATATCGTCCGGCGTCCACGGAATAAAAAGGTCGGGCCCGTTCACTTGCCCACTGCCCCCAACTGCTTGTTGGCATAGTCCACAAACGCCGAATTCCAGAACTGTTCCGGCGTCACGGCCTGTCTCATAAACTTTTTCCCAAGCGCCCAATTCTGGAAGTCGAGGATACTCTGGACGTTGATGCGACCATCAAGGCGTAGCGGTTGCCAACACATCTGCTTCAACAACGGTGGATCGAGCTTCACCGCCTTCGACATGATCGCAGTATTCCGCTCCGTCCTGCCCTCGTTATACTGTCGGACCGCCTTGAGGTAAGCAATCATAAAACGCTTGCCGACCTCGGCGTTCTTGCCGACCAGGGCCGGACCGTAGAGGGTGACCGAGGACTGCGAATCCGGCAGCAACTCATGGGCCGGCGTAAAAATGGTCGAGTGGCCGGCCTGGGTAAAGCGTGTGATCCACGGCTCATTATTACCGACGAGGTCAATCTGGCCCGTATTCAGCGCCCCAAGCTGGACCGCTGCGGTCAACTCATTCTGCCGTAAATCTTCGATCTTCAGGCCCGCCTTGTTCAAGGTCTTCTCGGCATAGTAGTTCAGCCATGACGTACGCGGAAATGAAATACTCCCGCCTCGTAACTGTTCTGTATGCTGGAGGACACCGGCTTGCACCAGACTGCGCCGGACCACCAAAGCATACGAATCGCAACCATTTGCTGCAGCATAGCCCTTGTCGGCCACGATCTGAAACCTACTGTCTTTCGCAATGGTCGTGAGGATTCCTGCACTAATCAGCCCTGCGCCAACATCCACCTGGCCGCTCACCAACGCCGGCAGGATGTCAGCCTGTCCCGCCAGCATGACCAGTTGGACCTTCAACCCCTGCTCGGTGAAGAACCCTTGCTCTTGAGCAATAAAGAATGGCGCATAAGAGAAAATGGGCAATACCGCGACCTTGACGGTCACTGCACCCGCTTTCACCTGTGCTGCTCCCCCCGTTTGTGCTGCTGCCACCGTTCCTCCCTCCGTGGGAGACTGCGCGGCAGTTTGGACAGCCGGTTGCGACTGCTGGGCGGCCTGTGGCGCGCCACAGGCCGCGAGGAGCAGGGCCAATAACACAAGCAGAACAGCTGCTGTCGAACGTACCGGAGCAACCATACTTTTCTCCCGTTCGGCACCACGGCCGAGACAAGCTCAACGAAGCGTGCAAGTACCGGAGTTGATTTGAACCGAGCGTGATTACTTGGGCTGCGAAATAGTGAGCGCTACTTCAAGTTGAGCGTGCGGCCTAATCTAGCTGTGGGATTGCCATGTTAACCCGTGGCTCTAACATAGCATCCTTCAAAGGTGCTGTCAAGATCATGAGGGAATATCATGTACCCGGACCGGCCGGTGTTCCACATACGACATACGTGCCGCCAAACCCATCACGACCGGTACGCGTGCATCCTGTCCACTGACCAGCACGGCAGTATCATGCAACACCGCCTCCACGAATGCGGCCAACTCGGCCACATAACTCTCGGTATAGCGCGTCATGAAAAAGTTAAGCGGCAGATCATGATGAACGCTGTCGGCGGTGCTGATCACTGCCGTATTGGGATGGTTATTATCGATTCGGATCGCGCCCGCACTACCCAAGATTTCGACCCGCTGATCATAGCCATACACCGCCCGCCGGCTGTTCTCGATGGTTCCAATTGTGCCGTTCGCAAACTTAAGCAGAATGACCGCCGTGTCGACATCCCCCGCCTCACCGATCGCCGGATCGACTATCACGCCCGCCGCTACATACACCTCCTCCACCTCACTGCCGATCAAGAAGCGCGCCATATCGAAGTCGTGAATCGTCATGTCCAAAAACATGCCGCCGGAGGCCTTGATATAAGCCAGTGGCGGCGGCGCCGGATCGCGGCTGATAATATGTAGCAGCTCGGGCTGGCCGATCTCGCCGCGCACCACGGCGTCCCGCACCCGGCGAAAGTTGGCATCGAAGCGCCGGTTAAAGCCAACCTGCAGCTTAACACCGGCCTGCTCGACCGCCTGAAGCGCCGCGTCAATCGCTCCTAGTGACAGCGCGATCGGCTTTTCACAAAAAATATGCTTACCGGCCTGCGCCGCTTCGGCAATAATCTGGGCGTGTGTATCCGTCGCGCTGCAAATCACCACGGCTTCGATCTGCGGATTTGCCAGCAGCGCATGATAATCACGCACCGCCTGCGGAATGCCATACTGCCGTGCGCACGCTTGCGCCGCATCCTCGACCACATCGGCCACCATCAGCATGCGTGCCGCCGGAATACGGCTGGCCAGGCTTGCGGCGTGAACCTGCCCAATCCTCCCCGCACCAATCAGACCAATCTGCAACGATTCGGCTGGCATACACCTGCTCCTAGCGTGCTACAAACCAATGGCGGTCAGATAAGCACGATTCCGTTCAGCACTGGCACGTGGTGCACCCATGCCCGGCAGAACATCTTGTTCCACCGTGATCCATCCGTGGTAATCACGTTCGCGCAGCCAACCAACCACCGCCGGAAAATCAACGGCTCCCTGGCCCAGTTCGCAAAACAGGCCGTTCTGGACCGCCGTGAAATAATTCCAACCTTCGCTTCGCGCTTGTTCGGCGACCTGTGGCGCACAATCCTTGAAATGCATATACCAGATACGATCACCGAAGCGCCGCAGGCCATCCAGCACCGCCGTTCCATCGTTACGCCCCGTCCCATACAGATAGTGACCTGTATCGAAGACGAGCCCGACGAGCGCAGGATCGGTGCGTTCCAAGAAGCGCGCGATTTCATCCGGCGTTTCGATGCAGCCCGCACAGTGATGGTGAAACACTGTGCGCAAACCGGTCGCATCGCGTACGCCTCGTGCAATGCGCTCGGCACCGCTGACAAAGATCGCCCACTCCGCCGAACTGAGTCCCATGGCCGGTGTAATGCGACCGGCTTGCTGTGTCCGGATCGGGTCCGTGCCGTTCGCGTCGGCCAGCACCAGAAACGGGCGCTCCCCCGTTGCACTGCTTGCCAGCAAGCGGGCTACCTTGAGTGCGCTGGCCTCACCCGCCGCATGTGCCGCCGGGTTTCGGAGATCGACCGGCACGAATGCGCCCGTCAGCGCGAGCTGGCGCCCGCTAAGTTCTGCTCGTAAGCCGGCCGGCTCCGTCGGCAGAAAGCCCCAATCGCCCAACTCTGTGCCGGCATAGCCGGTATCGCGTAGTTCATCCAGCATCTGGGCCGGCTCGATACGCGTCCCCTCCAGCCCTTCGAACTCAAGCGTGCCCCACGAACACGGTGCATTGCCGATCTGGATCTCCGTCATCGTGCTGGCCCCTCGGTATTGAACTCGTCGTCGCTGGGCAAAAACGTTCGCTCGTTGGCCCGCATCGCTTCCCATGCCTTGCGCGCGGCCTGCACCGTCGGCACCTCGCTCACTTCTGCCACGGGCACGTCCCACCAACTCTCGTAGCCCGGTATATCTTGCCAGCGATCATTATGGATAGCGATCACCGTGGTGTGATCCGTCTGCTTAGCCGCCGCGAGCGCGTCAACAAACTCCTGATAGTCGGTGCATTCGAGCACCGCGGCACCCAGACTGCGGGCATTCGCCGCCAAATCGACCGGCAAGGCCTTGACCGCTGTTCCCGCCGCATCGCTCGGCAGCACCCCATCTTGCGAATACACATAGCGTGTGCCAAAGCCCTCTTGACCGAGCGACCGGCTGAGCGCCCCGATACTCTTATACCCGCCGTTGTCCAGCAGCACAATGATCAGTTTATAGCCTTCTTGGATCGAGGTCACGATCTCACCGCTCAGCATCAGGTATGAGCCATCGCCGACCATCACATACACGTCGCGTTCCGGCGCGGCCATCTTGATGCCCAGCCCACCCGCGATCTCATAGCCCATACACGAGTAGCCGTATTCCAGGTGATAGTTTTTCGGGTGCCGTGCCCGCCACACCTTATGCAGATCCCCCGGCAAGCTACCCGCCGCACAAACCATGATCGCCTGCGGATCGCTCAACTCATTCACCGCCCCGATCAACTCTCCCTGGCTCGGCAGCGGCGTGTGACGCAGACCGTAGATGCGCTCAACCTCGGTATCCCACTCCGCATGCAGCCGCTCGACCATCGACCGGTACTCGCCCGCCACCTGATAGCCTTCAAGCAACTGCGCCAATTCGCTGAGCGTCACCTGTGCATCTCCAACCAGCGGCAGGGCGTGGTGTTTACCGGCATCGAACTCGGTCACATTGAGATTAATAAAACGCACGCCGGGCTGTTGAAACGCCGTTTTTGAGGCGGTGGTGAAGTCGCTATAGCGCGTCCCAATCCCGATTACCAGATCGGCATCTTTAGCGATCCGACTAGCCGCGAAGGTACCCGTCGCCCCGATCGCACCGAGATTCAGCGGATGGTCGTAGCACAGGCTCCCTTTACCGGCCATCGTCTCGCCCACCGGGATGCCCGTTTGTTCAACGAACCGCCGCAAAGCCTCGGTCGCCTCGGCATAGATCACCCCACCACCCGCCACGATCATCGGTCGCCGACTCTGCCGGATCCAGCTGGCTGCCCGTTCAAGCGCACCCCGATCTGGCCGGTTGCGTGGCACATGCCACACCCGCTTATGGAAAAAGGCCTCGGGATACGCATACGCCTCCGTCTGCACGTCCTGCGGCAAGCCAAGCGTCACCGCGCCCGTTTCCGCCGGACTGGTCAGCACCCGCAGTGCCTCCGGCAGCGCCGTCAGTAATTGCTCGGGGCGCGAGATGCGATCCCAGTAGCGACTCACTGGCTTGAAACAATCATTGACCGAAAAATCCTGGCTCTGGCTCGACTCAAGCTGTTGCAGCACCGGCGCGACATTGCGACGCGCAAAAATATCGCCCGGCAGCAACAGCACCGGCAGCCGGTTGATCGTAGCGGTGGCGGCACCCGTAATCATGTTCGTGGCGCCCGGCCCGATCGACGACGTACACACCAGCGTTTGCAGCCGGTTCTTCACCTTCGCATACGCCACCGCCGCATGCACCATCGCCTGCTCATTGCGCGCCTGGTAATAGCGCAACTCGGGCATCTGCTGCAACGCCTGACCGATGCCGCCCACGTTGCCATGGCCGAAAATGCCGAAACACCCCGCGAAGAACGCTTGCTCCACGCCATCCCGCCCAACATACTGCTTTTGGAGAAACGCAACCAGCGCCTGCGCCATCGTCACACGCCGTGTCTGCTCACTCATCGTCACTCCTCGCACCCATTGGGGTGCCCGTCATGTTTTAGTGAACTGCTTCCTTCCCCTCTCCCGCGCACTGGGAGAGGGGTTAGGGGTGAGGGCCGTCCTGCACTGCCACTCCTCCTAGAAGCCACCATGCTCCGCGACAAATGCCATCACCTCATCATACGTCGGCGTAAAATTGGCACAGCCCGGCTTCGTTACCACGATTGCACCACACGCATTCGCCAGCCGTGCCGCCTTGTACCAGTCCCACCCCTGGATAAAGCCGTGCAACGCGCCTGCGGCAAAAGCGTCGCCCGCCCCCAGAATATTGGAGACTTCCACCGGAAACCCCGGCGCATGGATCTGGTGTGCCGGACTGCCAGGAGTAACCAGATGCACCCTGCAACCCGCTGCGCCACGTTTATGCAGCAGCACCTTGGGTCCGAGCGCGAGCACGGCCTGGATCGCAGCCTCGATATCACCACTAACGCGCGCATCCGAAAGCTGCGAATGCGTCAGACTAACCTGGCTTGGGTCAGTCAGCATAGCAGCATTAATTTCATCCTCGGTGCCCAACACAATATCCACCAGACGCAGCGCCGCACGGATGGTAACGCCAAACGCCCGCGCATCATGCCACTGGTCTGGCCGGAAGTCGATATCGAGCGCGACGGTCGTGCCGGCCCGCTGTGCGACTTCGGCCGCAAACAACGTAGCACTCCGGCTCGGCTCTTTGCTCAGCCCCGTCCCAGATATAAGCAAGACGCGGCTCTCGGCAATCGGCGTCTGGAGCACATCATCGATCGTCAACTCGATATCGGCGCAGTTGTCACGATAAAAAGTCAGCGGGAAGCGATCCGGCGGCTGGATACTCATCAGCACGGCACTAGAGCGCTTGCCCGGCTTGTGGACGCTGAAACGCGTCTCGACACCTTCCCGCTGTAAAAAGTGGAGGATAAAGCTGCCAACCTGATCGTCGCCTACCGCTGTCAGCAGCGCCGCCCGGCTGCCCAACCTTTGCATGCCGACGCTGATATTAAGCGGGCAGCCACCAACATAGGCTGCGAAGCTGGTAATATCCTCGAACGGTGCCCCAATGTCATTAGAGTACAGGTCAATCGAGGAACGCCCCATCGTGATGATGTCATAGGCTTTTTCAGTCGCCATCTTACTCATGCTTTCCCTATCGCTGTCAACCATTATAGCAAGCGGGATCTAGGCCGGTGGTGCTTGACCATCGTCTCGCCCACCTCTTCAGTCATCCCAAAGGTGTGCGCATGCACCGCTTTCCTGGCATTGGCTTTCGCGGTCCCAAGCACGACCGGCGGGCATGGCTGCTGGGGACCGCGCTCGACGTATGGGAAGTGATCGAAGCCTATCCACCATGCGGCTCTTGCTCGATGCCCACATCTCCGATGGATCCCGAATTACCGTCAGCGCCGGATTGATCGACTGCTGGCAGCTTGACCCAACGCTTATTCGCGCTAACCTTTTTGCTGCTCTCCCTGGTATACTATTTCACCCTGAGGGTGCTGCGGCACGCACCCCGGCACTATAAGTGTGCAGCAGCCAGCGGAAACTTTCGTCGTGATCGAGGGGCAACTCAAAACCGCCTGCTAGCTCCAAGGTCACGAAGCCGTGAATAATGCTACGCAGGCCACGCACGGCGTGGATGGCGGCTGCTTCAGCAAGGCCATATGGTTCTAGCACAGTGAGTACCACCTCGACAATGGATTGGGCAGCCTGCAGCGCTTCCACATCGTCAGGACCAGGAGCACGCAGCGTCGCGGCGTAGAGACCGGGATGTGCCCTGGCGTAAGCCCGGTACGCGTCGGCCATCGCTATGATCGCGGCATCCTCGGCCTTGCCGATTGCTGCTTGGGTGAATTGCACCATGAGTTGGCGTATGCCCAACAGGGCGAGTGCGCGGCGGAGGTCCGGCAGTCCATCAACATGGTTGTAGAGGGAGGGCAATTTTACTCCGAGACGTGTTGCTACCTGCGCGAGTGTTAGCTGCTCTAGCCCAAACTCGTCGGCAAGCTCAGCAGCGACAGCAATCACCTTGGTGCGGTCAATGCCAACACTACGCGCCATGTGCTTGGAGCTCCCCAATTTCACGCGTCGCGACTGCGATCGCGTAGTCCATGGCGGCCAGCGGCTTCTCGAGTACGACACCATGCCCTACCGCCAGACGTTGGGGATTGAGGGCCCGTAGTCGGCGAGCGCTCGCGAGCGCGAGTGGACGATTCCAGGTCGCCAGTGCTGGGAACGGGAAGAGCCAGCGGATAGTGCCCGCGACGGCTATACCAGCGCGGGTTTGAAAGGCGTCGCCGGCAATGAGCGAGCCGTCGCGCGGGTCCCATAATACGATATGGCCGGGAGTGTGGCCGGGCGCGTTGACGACCTGCAGCGAGCCAACGTGATCGCCATCGGAGAGCAGGCGGTCGGGGCGGGTCGCGATCCTTTGGTAGGCACCGCGCAGCTTCATTTGCGGTTCATCCGGATCAAGCGTCATGTCCCCGCTCAGGAAGCGTGCGTCGCGGGCGGAGACGAACACCTCCGCCTGCGGAAGCAGTTGGTGCAGCGCGTCCGTTGAGCCGGCGTGGTCACCATGCGCGTGCGTAAGGACGATGCGCCGTATGGGCTGACCAAGCTCGCGAGCCGCGGCAATGATCGCCGTAGCAGTGTTCGAGATTGCGGTATCAATAAGGGTGAGGCCGTCATCCTCGCGCACGAGGTAGCAGTTGACAGGGAAGACACGGGGGAAGCGTGTCAGTTGAACCAGATAGTCGCCGTGATGAGTGATGCGCATACAGAACCTCTTGCACGAATTAACTAATATATTTAGATGATAGACTAATAGTATTAGTTTGTCAAGAGGTTGTTTTGAAGCCCTATGGTGCGGAAAGTCTATGCCTCAGCATAGGAATAACCCAAAAGTAGTAGGCGGATGGATAGCATGCAGCCTCTTCGCTCACCAGTTGTTTGAAGTTGGATCACGTGGCTAGGGCTCCGACGCGTTAATTCTTATTGGGCCTTGACAGCAGAAACCCTCGCTGATGACCATGCTTATGCGTAAGCAATAATTGCTATTCTGTTTAAGTTCTTGGAGGTTCCCATAGCTCGACCCGGTTACCCTCGGGATCCATCACCCATCCAAATTTGCCAAATTCTGACTCTTCAATCTTGGCATCAACAGCGCAACCTTCCGAGCGCAACTGAGCGAGCAACCCATGTAAATCATCGACTCGATAATTGATCATGAAAGGTTGAGTACTCGGCGCAAAATAGTCCGAGTCGTTTGGAAATAATGACCAGACAGTTTTTTCATTGTCGATGAGGCCGTTGGCGCCATTTGGTTGAAATACCACACCACCCCATTCATCCACGCTGAAACCAAGATGATCCCGATACCATTCGCGAAGGTTTTCAGGATTCTTTGCTTTAAAAAACACGCCGCCGATACCAACAACACGTTTCATATTATTAAGACTACCATAAAATTTATAAAAAATACAGCCATTTAACAATACCTTCGCCAAAAATCGGACAACACTTTGGATCCCTCGCAGTGATAGATTTTGACAGTGTGTTACTGGGCGGGAATTAAAACCTGCTTCACGCAACCTTGCTTAAAGCTACATGTTCGTCCTCAGCAGCGCTGATCAGCTCTTGTTCTGCGACATGACGTGTCGCCTGTGCGACCTTCAGCAGCAGACGCAGCGCTTCATTCACCGCCTCCTCGGTTGGAAACGCGACCGCAACATCCGGAGCCAGCCGCACGAGATTGGTCCCAGCAGCATAGCGTTGGGCATATTTCCCGCGAACACCGTTCTTAAGGACTGTTTCATCGTACTCTGCGCGGAGGTCGTCATCCAACGGTGTCCTATTAACTGCCTGGCTCATATAATCGTCTTTCTTTGGGGGTGACGCAGCTGGCACTAATGTCATTAGAGTACAGGTCGATCGAGGAGGAGCACCAGTTCCCTGTCGTCAATTGTCCACAGTGTCACCACGCCGTGCGCGCTGAGCGCCCGCCGGACCTGCCTCCGGGCGGATTTGGGCCATAGGTGGTGGCGCTGGTCGCCCTGCTGCATGGCCGCTATCGGGTGAGTGCCCGCGAGATAGTGCTGTTGCTCGACGACCTGTGGGGCATTCCGCTGAGCCTGGGCAGTGTGCCAGCGCTGTATCAGACGGTTAGTACGGCCTTGGCGCCGGTCTACCGCGAGGTCCAGAGCGCTGTCCAGGCACAAGCGGTGGCCAATGCCGATGAAACTCCGTGGCAGGAGTGCCACCAGCAGCGCTATCTGTGGGTCGCGGTCACGCTGGTCGCCACGCTCTTCCTGATTGGGCGTCGCTCGCGTGATGCGTTCACGAGCTTGCTGGGTGCCTGCTTTGGGGTATCGTGGGCTCGGACCGCTACAGCGCGTATGCTCATCTGCCCGTGGCGCAGCGCCAGTTGTGCTGGGCGCATCTCAAACGAGACTGGCAGTTCTTCCGTGAGCGGGATGGGCCGGTGGGGGTCTGGGGTGAGGCGGCGATGGTCCAGATTGGCAAGCTGTTTGAGACGTGGCACCGCTTCCGGAGTGGCGAGCTGGATCGCGTCGGGCTGCAGCAGGAGATGACAGCGGTGCAGGCCGAGTTGCGCGACTTGGTGGAGCGGGGGCGCGCGGGTGCTCCCGCAGGGGCGTTGGCGTGGAATAAAGCGCGTGGCTTCTGTCGCGAGTTGCTGCTGGTGTGGCCAGCGTTGTGGACATTTGTGACGGTTGAGGGGGTCGAGCCGACCAACAACGCAGCGGAACGAGCGTTACGTCCAGCCGTGCTATGGCGCAAAGGCTGTTACGGCACAGAGAGCAGTGAAGGAAGCCGTTTTGTCGAACGACTGTTGACGGTAACGACGACCTGTCGGCAACAGCAGCGGGAGGTGCTGCCCTTCATTGCTCAGGCGGTCGCTGCCCAGTGGGCCGGCCTCCCTGCTCCCACACTGATGCCCACCCACTGAACGGATACAGCCTATAATATAGGTAATGACTAATACGAAGGTAGACTGAGATGGCATCAGTAACAGATATCGGCACCCTGATCGTGCACTCACCAGATATCCGGGGCGACCGACCACGAATAGCAGGTACCGGCGTGACTGTGCAGCGTGTCGTAGCCTGGTACAAGCTGGGGTTAAGCCCCGAGGAGATCGCCGCGCGGCTGGGACATCTCTCACTTGCCCAGGTGTATGCCGCGCTGGCCTACTATCATGCGAACCAGGCAGTCATTGAGGTGGCGCTGGAAGCTGAAGTGCGTGAGGCCGAGGAGTTAGCGCGAGCACAGAATTCGATCCCGCAGAACCATACATGACCCTGCGGCTGTATCTGGATGAAGACTCCATGGATCAGGATCTCGTACGGGCACTTCGCGCCCGAGGCGTTGATGTAGTTACCGCGCTTGATGCCGGGATGATCGAACGGCCCGATGATGACCATTTGCGCCGAGCGATTGCTGAAGACCGCGTTCTCTATAGCTTCAACGTCGGGGATTTCTACCGCCTGCACACGCACTTCCTGCTCGAAGGGAAGCAGCATACAGGTATGATCCTAGCACCACAGCAACAGTTTTCGGTCGGTGAACAGCTGCGGCGCCTGCTCCGACTCATGGCGAACCGGTCACCCGAGGAGATGCGTAATCGGGTGGAGTTTTTAGGATCCTGGAAATAAAGCAAGAAATGCGGTTAATGATAAGCACTCACATACCATCATAGCCTCTCATTCGCTCACCCCGTCTGCATCCCTCTGTAAGTAAAACGTCATCTTTCACTATATACCGAAAAGCACGTATGTGCTATACTATACCCCGTTATCACCTGCGGGCAGGCGTATCGGGACGTGTCGCCCCCGGCTCCTATCGGTCATCTATACTCGCACCATCATGCAGGCCCCTATATCCCGGCATGCGGGCGTGAGGAGTGAAGAAAATCGCATGGAGTGTATCAGTACCATGTACCACCTGGAGGCCATCCTGTACCAACTGCTATTGCTCCCATTGCTCTCATTGTTAAATCATTGTTATCGCATTGTTTTTTCATTGCTTTTTGGTGTGCGGAGCAATGCGTTAGCAAGCGTTGGCCGTTGTTCCCCGTTGCTCCTGAATCGCGAAATACCGCATCCCAATGCGAAAAGTCTGCCACTGCAGATTTCCATTGCTAGCAATGCCCGAGGACGTGTATAACGCGGAGGGTCCTACGGGGGCACGTACCGTGCAGCGACGAGGGGCGGTAGTTGACACCACTGTACGTTGCTTGTACACTCTGTTGCACAAAGTTGCGCCAAAGTGTAAGATCATAACGCATGCAACGATCACGTTCTGAATCCCCTATGCTTGCTCGCTCCGTGCCGGGCCTAACGCCGATCTGCATGTTTGGTAGGAGCGCACGTTGATTACTTGCCCAAACTGTGGTACGGAAAACCGGCCCATCCATACATTTTGTACGAAATGTGGCCATAACTTGGCAGCGTCCTCTCCCGCCGCTCCGACAAATACCCCCACCGATAACGTGCCTGCTTGGCTACGCGATCTCCAGAGCCCAACTCCAACGACAGCCGCCCCCCTCTCGTCGGAGTTACCGGCGGCCGAAGCAACGTTGCCCGCTTGGCTCCACGAGCCTGATCCACCAACCAATGGTGCGAATGCTGCGCCGCTTGCCGATGAGGAGCTTCCGGCCTGGCTGCGTTCCGACCAGCCTGCAGCTTCGACTGCACCGAGTGCAACCAATGAACTGCCGCCCTGGCTACGTGATAGCGCGCCTTCATCGCCAGCTGCACCCAGCGTAGTTGATGAGCTGCCGCCCTGGCTACAAACACCCGCAGCAGCAACGCCGAGTCCGCAAGCGCCATCTATGGCTGCTCACGAGGATCTGCCAGAATGGCTGCGCTTGCCGACGGAGCCAAGCGCAACCATGACACCGCCAGCCGCGCCCTCACCTCCATCGGCGGATGAGCTTCCCGACTGGCTGCGCCACTCTGAGCAACCTGTAGCTGAGCAGGGCACACAGCCGCCCCCGCTGGCAGTCGATGGCTTGCCCGATTGGCTCCGTGAGGCAGAAACACCGGTAATGCCCGCCGCCGAAACTCCGTCCCAAGCAACGAGCAGCTCGTCAACGCCTCCGCCACCGCTAGATGATAGCGAGCTACCCGACTGGTTACGCAATACGGACGCGAGCCCTGGCGCAACCGTGCCGTTCATCTCCGGGGAGCAGCCGGTTGTCGGTGCAACCCAAAGCTTGCCAACCGCTGATATGCTTCCCGCTTGGCTGCAGGCTACAGCTCAAACGCAAGCAGCCATCCAGCCCGTCACAGCTGCCGAACCGCCGCACCCACCCGCCCCCGCCGCTGACGCGGTCGATGAAAGTGAGCCACAACTAGCAGTTCCCGACTGGCTTACCGAGCTTGGGATCGACAGCGTGGCCGAGACGTCCCCGGCATCGGCGCCGCTATCCCAGGCCGACACAGCGAGCGCGCCCAGCTGGCTCGAACACGGCGACGCACCGGCAACTGCGGCAGGGGAATACGAGCTTCCTTCCTGGCTCACCGATGTATCAGACAGTTCACCAGCAGCACAGCTTCCACCGAGTGAGCCTCCTGTCGCCGCACAAGACCATCTCCAAGCAGTCAGTGATCTGCCCGCATGGTTGACCGTGGCGGATGATCCCGCTCCCATAGCCCAGCCGGCAACCTTTGGCGATGATGCCGGCATGTCATCAACGAGTGCGGATTCGTCGCAGGCCCTGGCAGTAGACGTCGAGAACGAGCACGAACTGCCTGCCTGGCTACGTGATGGCGTAGACGAGCATCATACTACTGCAGCGCCCCATCATGCCCATGTGTATGAAGTAGCGCCTTCCCCACCGGCAGCAGCCGGTACACCCCTGCCTACGTGGCTCACCGGCTTCAACGAACCCACACCGCAGCCGCCTAGTAGTACTTTGCCAAGCTGGCTGGCAGAGCAACCATCACAGGAAGTTGCACCAACACCGGCTACACCGGCACCCGCGAATGAGTTTCTGGGGAGTTTGGACCTGCCCGACTGGCTGCGCGAACCGGTGCCGGAAGCACCTGCACCGGCGCACCACTCCATGCCGAGCTATCTCGACACACCGAGCATCGAAGCGCCAACTCCACCGCTTGTAGCACCGCCCGTCGCGCCGGCCCGCCGCACCATCACACGTACACCGCAGCGCTTGGAGGCCGTCGCCTTACTGCAGCGGCTGCAGGCGGAAGCGCCGGCTGAGCCCGCACCAGTCGTGCTACCGCGCAAGCGACGCGGGCTACAGCTACTGCTGCTGGTGATCGTACTCCTGATTATTATTGGAGCAGTTGCGGCGATCGTCTTTGGACAACAGATCCTGCGCCTGCTGGGGGCAGCGTGAGCGCAGCCGCAAACCTGCCCGAAGAATATCGTGCCTTGCTGGTCGCCGAGATCGGCAGTGCCATCACCCGCGTCTCGTTGATCGATGAAGTCGACGAGACCTACCGGCTGCTCGCACGTAGCGAGACATGGAGTACGCTCTATGCCCCCGTCACTGATGCGCTGGTTGGGATCATACGGGCCGTCGCCGCCATTGCCGAAACGACCGGGCGCGAGTTGGTGCGAGATAACCGGCTGCTGATCCCCATGGACCACGCTGGCAACGGCGTCGCAGCACTGGTAGTAACCACCAGCGCCGGGGGAGCGATGCCGGTGCTGGTCATGGGCCTCGCGGCCGACGGCCATCTCCAAAGCGCGCAACATGCGGCGCGCGCCAGCTACACACGGTTGTTGCAACCGTTTACCGTCTCTGAAACCACGACCGCAACCGGCGATTGGCTGAACCGGCGGCTACTCAGCATGGCTCAAAGCCACCCAGAAGCGATCATGCTTGCGGTCGGTCGTGATGAAACCAAAGGCACCGCGCTGCAACGCTTGATCGATATTGTGCGCCTGATCGAGCGCCAACAGCCCGCGCCTTCACCCATCATATTCGCAGGTGATGCGGAGACCGATGCCAAAGTCAAAACGGCGTTGGACAGCGCCATCCCCCTTACTGCCGTTGACAGTCTACGACCTACACCCGAGCATGCACGTATTGAACCGGCCCGTGCCTTGCTGCGTAAAATATATACCGAGCATCATCTTCAGGACGTACCCTGGAGCGGCGGCCTCGCTCAGCTACGTGTCACCAGCATCAGCAGTGCAGCCGAAGACCAGGGCCTGATGATCCGCTTTCTGGGCGAGCGCTACAAGCGGAACATCCTGGCGCTCGATATGGGGGCCTCAACGGCAACAGCCCAACTAATGAGCGCCGGCCACTACTCCGAAGCGATTATGGGCTCGTGCGGCACACAGCGCGGGGCCATTGACGTCCTGCAAATGGCAGGTGCCGAGAGCATCATGCGTTGGCTGCCCTGGGAGACCGACGCCGAATCACTCGAGAACCGGCTGCTCAATCGTCGTTTGGCATCCCCGCATGCACCGGCCGACCTCGACGATCTGCTGCTTGACCATGCCCTGTTACGCGCGGGCCTCCAGGTAGCCTACCAGGCCCTCCGTAGCGAGCGGCCCGAAGCACCCATCGATCTCATCATCGCTGGCGGCGCGGTCGCACGCGCACCCCGTCCCGGTCTCGCCGCCCTCACGCTGCTCGATGCTCTACAGCTTGACGGCAGTCGCATGACACTGGCACTCGATCTGTATCTAGATAGCCTGAGCTTGCTGCCGGCCAGCGGTGCCCTGGCGCGCGTAGATGCCGAGGCCGCCGCCTGTTTAGCCGAGCAAGATGCCCTGAATAGCGGGCCACTGGCGACTGTGATCGTGCCACATGGCACGTTGACCGGCCAAGTGGCTGAAGTCGAGCTTACGCCGGTCGGCGGACCAACACTCCGCGCTGTCGTCGCGGCGGGCACCCTGGTACGTTTGCCGCTACCGCGTGGTCAATACGGCACCCTCAGCATTCAGCCGAGTCCACAAGTGGCGATTGGCGCGAATCCGCCGGGCGCCGAAGTGGTGACGCGTGAAGCCGCAATCGCCGGCAGCGCACTCGGCGTCATCATTGATGCTCGTCCACGGGGCAGCGTTCCACCCGCTGAGTTTGGGGAGCGCCAGCGGGAGCTGCTCACGCATCTGCGCGCCCTCGATGCCTTGCCACCCAACAGTTCGTATGTGGCACCCGAGGCAGCCGGTGCGCCAACCGCACCAACTGCAACGATGCCCACGACCGTTCCTGCGAAGCCAACCTCAGCGCCGCAAGACGTAGACCTCCTGCCCACGGGCGACAATGCTTTGGCGGCCTTACGCCAGGATTTGGTCTCCACGACCGAGCCAAAACGTGGCCTCTTTCGCAACAAGCAGTAGGAGCAGAGCGATGATTGAGCGAGTTTGTCCGGTGTGTGGCCATGGCAATGCGGTCGAGGAGCCGGTGTGTACCGCCTGTGGTGCCGCTTGGGCTGCACAAGAGCAACCGCTGGCTCGCCGTCCCCAACACGCCCTGGCTCAACGCTGGCAGCAGCTACCACCGCGCTGGCAAACCGCAGCCAAAGCGCTCGCGCTCGGTGCCACCGCCGTTGCCCTGGAAGTTGGTACAGCCCTCCTGCGCGACCAGCAGCATCCCAACTCCACTGCCCTCGCACGCCGCCCAGACGAAGCACCGAAGCTTCGCGTGATCCAGCGCCGTGTCTGGCGCACCTACCGCAACGGCACCCTGGAACGTGAAACGCTCGAAGAAACCCAATGGTTCGATCGCTAAAGTCGGCCCGACGGGCCACCTTGAATGAGACATAGTCGGCGGAGCCGACTTCCTATTTCAGCCCGAACTTATGAAATTTTACAAATTAATCAGGTACCTCTTGTCCGCCGCTCCCCTCTCCCGCGTACTGGGAGAGGGGCTGGG
>JACDGP010000195.1 GCA_013821605.1 Herpetosiphonaceae bacterium | reverse complement strand
CAAGATGCTGCTGGCGAACCTCCACTAGGAGCCATTGTACGGAATCTTCTTTGCATCAGGCACGACTTTTTTAGTATGCTTTGCCGCTGACGAACGCTCATTTGCACTGATAGTGAGTACGTGATGGAGGTGCGCCATGTCCGTAAATGCCCCGTTATTTTATTGCATGCCAGCAGAGACTGCCGAGGTTGCCCAGGCAGCTTTTCCTAAAGGGAACGTCTATATCCGTATGCATGACGAGCTTGGAATGATTTATACCAATCCGCTCTTTACCCACCTCTTTCCGCGCGATGGGCAACCAGCGAAGGATCCGGCGCGCCTGGCATTGGTGTTAATCATGGCCTTTGCCGAAGGCCTCTCTGATCGACAGGCTGCTGATGCCGTGCGAAGTCGCATTGACTGGAAGTATGCGCTGGCCTTGCCCTTGCGCGATGCTGGCTTTGATTCGTCCGTGTTATGCGAATTTCGTGGTCGCCTCCTCGCCGGTCAAGCCGAACGCCTGCTCTTTGATACCCTGCTTGACCAGTTGCGTGAGCGGAAGTTGGTGCAACCGGGACGCCGTCAAAGGACCGATTCTACACACGTGCTGGCCGCAATCCACGTCCTCAATCGGCTGGAATGTGTTGGTGAAACCCTCCGGCATGCGCTCAACACGCTGGCCACTGTGGCCCCGGACTGGTTGCGTTCGTGGGTGCCGCCCGTCTGGTTTGATCGCTACAGTCAACGTATTGATGCGTATCGCTTGCCTCCTGGCAAACCCGAGCGCTATAGGCTCGCGGAGCAGATGGGTGCCGACGGACATGCGTTACTCACGGCGCTCTATGCGGACACCACACCCCTCTGGTTCCGGGAGGTGCCAGCGGTACAGCTCCTGCGCGAGGTATGGATGCAGCAATTCTACGCGCCGGATGCCGAGCAGTTCAGGCACTGGCGCACCGCCGATGATCTCCCACCAGCTCCATCCCTCATCAGTTCACCCTACGATCAGGATGCTCGTTACAGCCGGAAACGAACGACCGAATGGACCGGGTACAAAGTGCATCTGACGGAAAGCTGTGACGACGATACCCCGCATCTCATTACCCATGTCGAAACGACGCTGGCAACGACGCCCGATAGTGCCATGACTGGCCTGATCCAGGAGCAGTTAGCGGCCCATGATCTCTTGCCGTCCGAGCATATCGTGGACGCTGGCTATATGACCGCTGACTATCTCGTGGAGAGCCAGAAGCAGGCGGTGGATTTGGTGGGACCGCTCCACCCCGAGCCGGGCTGGCAGGCCAAGGCGCATGAGGGGTTCGCAGCCTCTAATTTTGTGATCGACTGGGAGGGGCAACGGGCTACCTGCCCGCAAGGGAAGACGAGCGTCATTTGGCAGCCGACCCGCAATCGGGAGGGCCACGACTCGGTCACTATTCGTTTCGCTGCTGCGGATTGTCATGGCTGTGCCGTTCGTGCCCAGTGTGTGAGTTCGACGCGGTCACGCGCCTTAACAGTGCGAGCCCACCATCAATATGTAGCGCTCCAAGCGGCGCGCCAGCGGCAAACGAGCGAAGCATTCAAGGCACAGTACAAGACACGAGCTGGGATTGAAGGCACCATTTCGCAAGCGGTACGGCTCGGGGACCTGCGGCGCTCGCGCTACATTGGGTTAGCCAAGACACGGTTAATGCATTTTCTCCTTGCGACAGCGCTCAACGTCATGCGCTTTGCGGCGTGGTTGGCCGATACCCGACGCGCCGCCACCCGAAGGTCATCATTTGGCCGACTTGCGGGAGCACCGATCTGACGTGAGGGCTCCTAGTGGAGGTTCGCCAGCAGCATCTTTTCAAATGAATAATGCATGGTATTCCTTATCCCTAGCCTTCACTCGCACGCAAACGGAATCAAGCAGAAGGGATAGAATCGACGGCGTATAGCGGTGCAACGTCAATGTAGACGTATGTATATTGAATGCGCTCATCCGCGAATTGAAAGTAGGTCATGAACGGAATCGCCACCGTGCTTTTGTCATGTCGCTTATAGGTCACTTCACCGCGCGCCAAGGTGGCATCATCGTGAATCCACAGTCCGACGCGCCGATGGCGCATCCCGGCTACCCCGGCAAACACCGGCGCAATCATGCCGCGCACACCCTCGAGGCCATGAACAAGGGGATAACTGGCAAAGCCCATGGTGCAGTCCGGCGTAAAAAACTTCAAAAATCAATCCATATCGAGCGCGTCAATACTCAGCCAGTAGTCGCGCACAAATTCGTCAATATTCATCTGGATCACCTTTCGTTACATATAGGGCACGTAGGACTATGACACTTTAGCATGTTCCTGCTCGGATGCAAGCGCCTGTTCTGTTGAAGCGTAGACGCGTTGGCGTAGCAGCGGGTCGTGCATCGCCGTTGCATCCAGCTTGCTCGCACCAAGAAACGTCACGAAGCGCGCAAACCCGCACGCCAAGGCCTCCGCAAATGCCTCATCGCTGCCGAGGGCCGCATCTTCCAACCACAAGCCTAGAATGACGAACGTATTGGTCGTCCGGTCGAGTTTGCTGTCGAAGCGCGCGACGAGCCGGTCGCCCCACAAGATCGGCAATGTGTAGTAGCCGAACTTGCGCTGGTGCGCCGGTTTGTAGACCTCCCAGACGTAGTCGAAGCCGAAGAGGATGCTGGCTCGCCCGCGCGCGCTGACGGGATCGAGCGGTGCGAGGAAGACCACCTCGTCGGTCGTGGTCGTCGCCAGCGGCATCCATACCTCCGGCACGCGCCCTGCGCTCACATCGCGCAGTAGCTCGGCGTCGCTCCCGAGCGCGTAGTGCACCGCCTTCCAGCCTTCAACCTGCACCGCGATGATCTCGCCGTCAGCCAGCAGCGCCTCGCATATCTGTTTTGCGTTGC
This sequence comes from Herpetosiphonaceae bacterium, assembly GCA_013821605.1. Taxonomy (GTDB): domain Bacteria; phylum Chloroflexota; class Chloroflexia; order Chloroflexales; family Kallotenuaceae; genus JACDGP01. Next base: position 4,718 of record JACDGP010000195.1, on the reverse strand, counting down.
CAAGCGGTACGCCGCGGTGAAACAAATCACTTGTGCGGCTCAACCGCGACAGGCCGGAGAAGCTGACATCTTTTTTGATCAAGAAGCGGTCGGCCTCGGCCTCGTCGCTCTCGTGAATGAGATGCGCGGGCGCGACCGCTTCGGTGAGGGCGTACAGGCGCTCGAAGCGCTCGCGGTGATGCGTCATTACCTCGCCGATGCGCCACAAATAGTACAACGCGAGTGCGCTGTCCTTGCGGCCGCGATAGCTTTGCGTTCGCGTCCGCGTCGCCATCGCGAAATCGCGGTTGCTCACGGTCCCGCGCTCGCGCAAGATGGCCCGCATTTCCACGATGGCATCGGCGTGGTCATGGGCCATGCTCCCTATGCGCGAGCCGTCATCGCGCTCCCGGCGCATGACCACGCGCCAGTGCGGCAGCTCATCCATCGGACGGGCGGCCAGCCAACCACCCCAGTCAAAGAAGGTGCGCTGCTGATAGGCCAGATCTTCCCACAGGCCGGGCGTGTAATCGAGGACGCGGCTGTGCAGCGTGATGTCATGGCTGCGAGCGATGATTTGCAGCGGGTCGAGTTGCAGGTACTCCATCGCACGCATGGCCTGCTCCGTGCCCGCGCTGCCGCGCCAGCGCCGCCCGGGCCACAAGCCCTGCTTGCCGAGGATGAAGCGACGGGCAGTCTCGATGGTGATGGTCAGCATGATGGCCTCATAGTCAGACACGCGGTCAGGTCAGAGGCTCTCTTCCTCGCCGTGGCAACCCAGTCCAATGCCGAGCCTCCTTTCTGCCCGAGGCGCAGGCTCAAAAGCCTGCAGCGGTTTCTATTAGCTCAATTGTACTACCAGCGTCAAGCAGATCAAGTAGTGGCTCTTGCCAGTCGCTTCGTCCAAGAGCGAAGCGACCAGCTACAGTCTGCCGTTCGCGAATTTCAAGCAACTCGCTATGGGCGTGCCAGTGGGCAAGTGGAACGTCTGGGTCGACGCGGGTGGTCAGCACTACTATCATTGACATGAGGAGCAAACGATGATTTCTTGTCCCTCACTATTCTGAAAGAGGAGATGGACAATGTTTGAAAGTGCCTATGACGAGATTGCCGAGTGGTATGACGCTTGGGCCGGGCCGATGATAGACGACGATCCTTTCTTTCCGACAGTGGAGACACTTATGGGTACCGTTGCCGGGCAACGTGTCTGTGACCTTGCCTGCGGCCAAGGGCGAGTGGCACGTTACTTGGCCGAACGCGGGGCAAGCGTCGTCGGGATTGATGTCTCGGCAAAGTTGTTGGCGATTGCTCACGGCCATGAGCAAGCCACCCCTCGTGGGATCGCCTATCTCCAAGCCGATGCCCGAACTTTGGACGGTATTCCGGACAGTGCCTTTGATGGCGTCCTGTGCTTCATGGCACTGATGGACATCCCGGACCTCGCCCCGACGCTCCGCACCATCGCGCGTATCCTGAGGCCTGCAGGGTGGTTCGTCTTCGCGACCCTCCATCCCTGCTTTCACACGCCGCGTTCGGGGGAGCTAGCCACGCCTGATGGATGGGTGCGCACCATCGGCGATTACTTCATCGAAGGCTACTGGCGATCGGACAGCAGAACGGGACCACCCGGCAAGGTGGGTGCCTATCACTCCACGCTGAGCAGCTACATCAATAGCCTGAGTGATGCCGGGCTGACACTGGAGCAGGTGAGCGAACCGTACGCCACCCCCGCCCTAGCTGCGGCAAGGCCGATCTGGGCAGAAGTACCGGCAGTTTTGGTCGCGCGGTGCCGGAAGGGCGCGCGTTGAACAGCCGCCTAATCCTCGTCATCGCCTGTACCGATATGGAGCGCGTTCTTAACCTTTTGGACGCTTTCGGCCACCAACGCTTTAGCTGACTCTGAGACCACCGCAACCTCATTCGGATCGCCCTTGATCAGAGCCGCAGCGGTATGGAACGCAAATTCGGCAGTGATATGTGAAGGCAACGGCGGCACGTTCTTATCGACGTAAACATCCAGCAGCGTGACTCCTTGATGCGCGAACGCTTTATCCAGTGCCGCCCCGATCTCCTTGGGGTTGGTCACCTTAATGCCCTGGAAGCCGAACATCTGAGCATAGGCTGCGTAGTCCAGCGTTTGCAGTTCCTGCGACCCGGTCCAGCGTGGGTTGCCGTCCTCGGTCCGCATTTCCCAGGATACCTGCGTCAGGTCGTCATTATGCATAATCAGGATAATGAATTGTTTGTTGGTCCACTGCTCCATGTACTTCTTGATCGTGATCAACTCGTTCATACCCAACATCTGGAAGGCTCCGTCACCGATCGTACACACGACGCAGCGCTCGGGAAACGCGAACTTGGCCGCGACCGCATACGGCATAGCCGCCACCATCGTCGCCAGCAAGCCCGACAGATCGCCCAGCATGCCCCGCTGTAGACGGATGTGATGACCGTACCAGTCGGCAGTGGTGCCTGCGTCGCACGTCACGACAGCATGATCCGGTAGGCGCTTGTTCAACTCGATGAAGACCTTGCGCGGGTTGATTGGATCAGCCGTCACATCGGCAACCGCTTCAAGGACCTTGTCCCAGTCCTTCATCCCGTCGCTGATCGTCTGCTGCCAGCTACGATCCTCCTGTTGTACGAGGTGCGGAAGCAACGCCTGGAGCGTCGACTTCACGTCGCCCCATACGTTCAGTTCCATTGGATAGCGAATACCAAGGTGGCTGGGCCGCAAATCGACCTGGATGCCGCGTGCTTGTCCGGTTGCAGGCAAGAATTGACTGTAGGGATAATTCGAACCGAGCATCAGCAAGGTATCGCATGCTTGCATCATATTCAAACTGGGCAATGAGCCGAGCAGGCCGAGCTGCTGAGTGTGATATGGCACATCGCCCGGCACCACCTGCTTGCCGCGTAGCGCGGTAACGACGCCCGCGCCGGTTTTTTCGGCCACCGCCAGCAGCTCGTCGGTGGCACCGTTCGCGCCGTGCCCAACCAACATTGCCACCTTTTTGCCAGAGTTAAGGATCTCCGCCATCTTTCGGATCTCCGACTCCGGCGGCGTAAGGGCAGTGGAGGGCGCGCCGACACTGCTGCGCGCCACCCACATTTCCTTGGTCGGCTCCTCCATCTTCATCGACTGGACGTCGTGCGGGATGATGATCACGGTCGGCTGAAGTTGGGTCATCGCCACTCGAAACGCCTTGTCAATCACCACTTGGGCTTGCATCGGTGTCACAATGGTTTGCACAAATGCGGCCACATCGGCAAAGGTACGCTCCAGATTGCTTTCTTGCTGGTTGTCAGTACCCAGTGCCGCTAGCCCCTGCTGCCCCACAATCGCTACCACCGGCTGATTGTCCATCTTGGCGTCATAGAGGCCATTGATCATATGGAAAGCCCCTGGGCTGGACGTAGCCGCACAGACGCCTACCGTGCCGGTGAACTTGGCGTGTGCCGTCGCCATCAATGCGCATAACTCTTCGTGGGTTGGGCGAATATAGGTCAGTGGCTTCTCCGCGCGGTCGGCGCGGCCCAATGCACCGTCGAATGCCCCGATGCCGTCGCCCGGATACCCATAGATGCGTTGGACGCCCCATGCAATGAGGCGATCAACAACGAAATCACTTACTGTGTACATGGCTTATTCCTCCCCCTCCATAGGTGATCGAGCTATCGTAGAAATCGCAGCAACGCGGTGGCCAGTCCCAGGAAAATGCTGATGCCGACGACATCCTGAAAGGCTGTTTCAAAGGGACCTGCGGTTAAGGCTGGGTCAAAGCCGGCGCGCTTGGAGAGCAAGGGCACGATGGTGCCGACGATGCCGGCGATATTGACGGCGAAGAACATCCCGAGCAGGATGACGAGCCCGAAGACCCAGTTGTGGGCCCAGGTCGCGCCGATCACCCCTAGCACCAGGCCACAGGCAGCACCTAATAGGGCAGTCGTAGCGACTTGGCGGGCCAGGGCCTGGCGCCAGTTCGCGAGTTGAATCAGGCCGCTCGATAGGCCCCGGATGATGATGGCGGCGGACTGCAGGCCGGTATTGCCGCTGATGGCGGAGATGATCGGCATGAAGCTGGCGAGCAGAATGTATTGCTGCAGGGTGCCGTTGAAGATGCGAATCACAAAGCCGGCTAAGAGTTCAATGAACAGGGTGGACATAATCCACGGCAGACGCAATTTCGCTACCTGTACCGGACTTTTCTGCTCCAACTCCTGGGCGTCTGAGCCGGCGAGGTGAGCAACCTCCTGATTTTGGGCGGCTTGGAAGACATCGATGACATCGTCGGGCGTGATGACGCCCAGCAAGCGGCAACCGGGCTCGGGGCTGACGACCGGCAGGGCCAGGACGTCGTAACGCGCAAAGATCGTCATGACTTGCTCTTGATCCATGGTCGGCGGCACCGTGAGTTCGGTGGGCTGGAGTACATCGGCGAGTGGCATGGCGGGGGGCGCGGTCAGCAAGCGATGCAGGCTGATAAGGCCCTGGAAAGCACCATCGGCATCCACGGCGTAGGCATAGGGCGAGGGGGCGGCGATCTGCTGCTGCAGCTGGGCCACGGCACCAGCCTGCGTCAGGCTGATGGGCAGCGTCAGAAAGTCCAGAGACATGATACTACCTGCCGTTCCGGCGGGATACACGAGCAGGGCGCGGATGTCGTGGGCAAGTTCGGGCGCGGTCGCTTGCAAGACGTTCTGCGCGACGTCGCTCGCTAGGCTGCGCAGAATGGTCG
>JACDGP010000053.1 GCA_013821605.1 Herpetosiphonaceae bacterium | reverse complement strand
GAGCAGAACCACTCACACTCTGCTCCGAGGAGGACGCATGGCCGTTGTCCATGACTGGAATGAACGTAATCGCGGCGTCATCGAGGAGTTCCGCGCCAATGGTGGCAAGGTCGGTGATGGTACGAATAAGCTGATTTTGTTGACGACCACGGGGGCGAAAAGCGGATTGCTCCGCGTCAATCCACTCAACTACAGTACTGATGGCGACCGCATCATCCTGATAGCCTCAAAGGGTGCTTCGCCCACGAATCCCGACTGGTACCATAATCTGGTAGCGAACCCCGAGGTGACCGTCGAGGTCGGCAGCGAGCGATTTCAGGCGCGGGCGAGCATCGCAGAAGGTGAGGAACGGCAACGTCTCTTCGATCAGCAGGCGGCCCTGATGCCTTTTTTTGCCGAATATCAACAGCGGACGACCCGCCAGATCCCGGTCATCATCCTCGAACGGATTACCTGAGACCGGAGGCCCGTTCCATAAGGAATAGTTACTACCTTGATATACAAAAGGGCGGCAACGATTCACCAGAAACGGGCCAGATTGGGTAAGAGTCGCGATCCGCGTCCAAAAGCGCACGAGAAATGGCAGGAGGTGGATTAATACGGGAAAATGCTCGCTGCTCGTCGCGGTGCCGACCGGAGCCGGCAGAACGACGCGCTTTACGTGCCGTCTATCCATCGCGTATGAGTGGCACCTGGAGTACGTTGGCGGATGCTGACTGCTGCCTCTGGAGCGGGATAACCGACGCGAATCAGGCCGACCATGCGCTCCTGGCCATCCGCCCCGGCCAGCGCATGAAGCTCGGCCGCACCCGCCACCGCGCCGCTGCTCCACGAGGTTCCGAGCCCGGCTGCATGGCCCGCCAGCATCAGGTTTTGCACCGCGCAACAGACTGCACCGTAGTTTTCTCGGTCGACCTCCGGCACCGGGTCTGTCACGACGGTGACGTAGATCAAGACCGGCACGGACGCCCAGCTCGCGGCGGCCTCGTCCGCCTTCCGCTTGAGTACGGCAGGATCGCTCCCACCTGCGGCACCTACTTTCGCGCGCGTGATCTCCGCAGCGATCACGCCGAGCCGCGAGCGCGAGGCACCGTCCAGGACATAGAACCGCCACGGCTCAGTCAGGCGATGGTTCGGCGCCCAGACCGCCACGTCGATCAAGCGCTCGATTAGGCTACGTGGGACCGGCAGTGGCGCGAACTGCTTGATCGAGCGGCGGCTGGCGATGACGTCCGCAAGTGCCGTCAGTTCGTCGGCGGCCTTCACCTGATCGGTGGAGCTACCGGATGGCAGAGTTGAAGTTGGTCGCATGCTTCCTCCCGTATGGTGTGAAAAAAGGAGCGCTGGTCGCAACAAAGGAGCGTACACTCGTAGCGCGGCATTGACCAGTGGCAGTGTTGATGATTGTCACGCCACCTCGCCGGTTTCGCGAAGCGTAGGCTGCGCAGCTGTCCCTCCGGCGGCCCGCGTTGATAACGCGCCGCAGGCACAAGCCAGCCGTAACGTGCGCTCCAGCGTCCAGCCCTGTAGATAGCCGTAGACAAACCCGGCATCAAAGGAATCGCCGGCCCCGGTAGTGTCCTTCACCTGGACGGGCAATGGAGCAGCCTGCACCGTTTCGTTCCCGCGCCGGGCGAGGCCGCCTTTCACACCTAGTTTCACGCCTATGAGCGGTACCTGGGATGTGAGGCTGTCTAAGGCGTCGTCGAGCGTCGCCTGCCGCGTAATCGCCAATAACTCAGCCTCGTTTGGTAGAAAAACATCGACCAAGGGCAAGACCTCGTCAAGACCTCCATTCCACTGCTCGCTAGGGTCATAGTTTGTATCAAGGGAAAGAGTGAGCCCTGCACTTCGGGCAGCGGCGAATAGGAGCGGCACATGGGGCCGTAGCGTGTCAAGCATGAAATACGCGCCGAGATGCAGATGCCGTGCTCGTCCAAGGAGCCGGAGATCGATCTCTTCATAATGCAGGGCTCCGATTGAGCCGCTATAGGTTAGGATCGCACGATCATTGCCCCGTGATAAAATAACGCTCAAGCCAGTTCGAATATCCTGATCGACAACCACACCGCTCACATCGATCCTGCGTCCCGCCAGTTCGTCGCGCATGAAGTGGCCGAAGATATCGTCACCGATCTTGCCGACGAAGGCAACGCGCAGCCCTAGCCGTGCTGCACCACAGGCGAAGATGGCCGAGGAGCTGCCGATGGTGAGCGTCGCATCGTCAACCAGTTGTTCGACCTGCCCGAAGGCTGGCGTCACATCGCCACGTAACACCAGATCGGGATTTAGTTCGCCGACGACCAACAGATCGAACGGCCGCTCAGAATCTGGACTCATTGGCGCGCTAGCACTCATAGCGCAGGCGAGACGCGTTTCAGTAGCACCCGCTCTGCATTACGATAATAGATTTTCTGGAGCACATCGTTGGGTAGGTAGAGCCCGTAGATGCGCCAACGACCCTGACCGGACAGGGCGTTGCCGTCGTAGGAAAAATACTCGTCATCGGTCTCCAGGAAGCGGTAATGGCGGCGGTAGGCCTCGACACTGGCCGGTACATCCGTCCCGAACAAAATGCGGTCGGCGTACTTGAGGCAAAAGCGTCGCATGGTATAGGGTTGGCGCCCGAGCTCTCCCAGCCGTGCAGCAATATCGACATAAAAATTGGGGCAGCGATCTAGCAATTCGCCGACCCACTGCAAATTTTCTGCGTAGCAGCCCATGTGCGCCCCAATGAAGGTCGTCTGTGGGTGGCGCGCGACGAGGTTGGCGAGTTGATTAAGAATTGTGAGAAAGGGCGGAAAGGTAGGGCTAGGAAAATGCCAGTCGGGATGAGCATGTAACTCTTCCCAGCGCTCGTTACGCCGGTCGAGTGGGTCGAAGAAGGCGACCGGGTCGGCAACATGGATCATGACGGGCAAACCAAGCTCGACCGCAGTTTGCCAGACGGGATCGAGGCGTGGATCATCCACCGCAACCAGCTTATCGTGCTCATCGACCACATGCAGTCCGAAGGGCTTCCAGATTTTCAGTCCCTCCGCACCACGCGCTGCTTGAGCGCGTAGCCGTTGGGCTGCCCACTCGCCGAAGCGACTGCCATGCTTGGGCCAGGCGCTCCAATCGACTCCGCCGAAGATCAGGAAGCGCTCCGGGGCGGCGTGCTTGAAGTACGCCAGATGCGCGTCCAGAATATGCTCGCCCCAGCCACCATCCAGGTCAACGAATTGTCGAACTCCCGCCGCATCCAGCACCGCCAGTAATTCAGCTACTGGACGCTTATCCCAGCCACCACCGAAATCGCTGCCCAGATGATTATGCGCATCGATCACCGGAAAACGTGGCTTGGTGACCATGGTCTCCGGCGTCACTAGCATCGAGCGCGGCACCCATTCAGCAAGCTCCATAACACTCCTTCCACCGCCTGACGGCATGCTCCGTTGCGGTCGTTAGGCTATATCGTGCTACAAAGTAATGACTGCGGTCAAATTGTGCGGGTTATCTGGATCGAGCTCTTTCGCCAGTGCGCGGTAGAAGGCAATCCATTGGATGACGGGTAGATAAAGTGCCCCGCGCTCCCACTCACTCACGCCACTCCGTAGCTCAACGACCTGATCGATGCCCGTCCAGTCATACGTGCCGCGCGTCTCGGTCAGGGCCAGTGTACGTGCGCCCAGCCCTTTCATCTGCTTTAACACCGCGATCTCCGCCTCGGCAATGCTGTCTGAGATCAGACCGACGACTAGCGAGCTGCTATCCACAACTGACATCGGCCCATGGCGAAACTCTAGCGTGTGATAGGCCTCTGCCCAGGAGGTCGTCATCTCCTTGGTTTTCAGCATCGCCTCGCAGGCGAAGCCGTAGAGTGCACCGCTTCCCAGGAAAAAGTAGCGCTGTAAGCTGAGGTCAGCACCTATGGTTTCCGGCAACGTTCCTGCCTCTGCCATTACGGACGTGAGCGCGTGAGGCAGCTTATGGAGTCGTTCAAGCCGCGCCGGGTCGCCCGCCAGCACTCCTGCCAGCAGCTGCCCCAGTAGCGCCATAGTGGTAAAGGAGCGCGTTTGGGCGACAGATTGCTCTTGCGCTTGCGGCGCAATCAGTGCTACATCCGCAGCCTGTACGAGCGGTGTATTAGGCACGCAGGTAACGGCCACGACATGACCGTCAGGATGCTCCTCCCGGTAACGCTTCACTGCCCATAGCGTTTCGCTGGTCGTGCCGGAGCGCGACATCGCGAGCAGGGTAAAATTGTGTGGCAGGTGCGTCTGCTCATACAAGGCCAATTCGGAGCCGGGCAAGGCCCACGCCGCTACACCCACACTTCGGAGGGTTGCTGCTGTTGCCAACGACAGGTAATAGGTCGAGCCACAGCCGGTCACGATGAACGGGGTTGCGGCATAGCCGGCCAGTTGCTGGGTAAGCTGTGGCTGTTGGGTTCCCAACTCGTTGAGGGTCGCTTGCCACACATCAGGCTGACTGGCGATCTCGAGGCGTGTCGCTTCTCCCACCGTCATGGTTGCTCCTCCCTTCTGTGAGGTGATGACGTAGCGATACCGATATGCCTAATTTCCCAAACCGTGCATATAACGCGTCACGGCGGGATCAGACAAGAACGCATTGAGCGCATCCCAATCAGAAGGAACAACGTCTCGCAGGATCAACCGCTCGGTTTCAAGGGTCGGCATCTTTGCTCACGCTTTCTTCCGGTGTGGTATGTGCTCAGACGACGTCTGGTACTCCTGTCATTGTACGAGAACTCCGGAGCTAGTTTCAAGGGAAACCTCAGGCGTGGGCGCACACCGACGCATGAAAACTGCAGAACGTGCGGGAGCCGAAAGCTGACAACGCCTTGCCAAGTGTCCTCGTTTACTGTATCTTTATTGTAGATACAACAGGAGGATCGTATGCGGACACGTGTGCAACGGTGGGGCAATAGTTTAGCGGTACGCATTCCGAAATCGTTCGCAACAGAGTTGCATCTGGACCATGATTCGGAGGTTGACCTCGCGCTCATTGGCGGACAGCTTGCAGTGACGCCGATCATAGGACCAACCTTCACGCTTGACGGATTGCTGCAGGGGATCACTGACACCAATCGCCATCAGGAAATTGATACAGGTGTCGCCCGCGGTCACGAAGAATGGTAGGCCATATGGCATATATCCCAGATCGTGGTGATGCTGTCTGGATTACGCTCAATCCACAAGCGGGTCACGAACAAGCTGGACGACGACCAGCCCTCGTGCTCTCACCAGCCGCTTATAACGGGAAGGTCGGACTAGCCATTCTGTGTCCAATTACGAATCAGCAAAAAGGCTACCCGTTTGAAGTCAGCATTCCGGCAGGGCATTCGGTGACGGGCGTGATTTTATCGGACCAAGTGAAGAGCCTTGATTGGCGTGTCCGACAGGCAGAACAGATTGATACACTCCCTGAGCAGACTGTTGCCGAAGTACTCGCCAAGCTCAATACGCTACTTGCTAGCTAAACCAAACGGACACGGGGAGCTGATTGGCATGCATCACCGTACACGAGGAAAATGACCATGCCAAAAGCAACACGGGAGCCAACGATGACCCTGATCCAGAGCATGAATGAGATTCCGGTGTTCGCCTCAGAGGAGGAGGAACATCGTTTCTGGCAGACCTACGAGCTCGCAGAGGAGCTTTGGGAGACGCTGCCCACTATTCCGAAGGAGGAGTTGCCGCAGCCCCGCACGAAACCCGTCCCTGTTCGCTTCGATGAGGATGTGCTGCGTCGCGTCAAGGCACTCGCCGCGAAGCGCCACACCGGCCGGACATCAACTTTACGGATGGTCGTCCGATACTTGAAGTACCAGTGTGCGCCTGGTGGGAGGACGGAATGCAATTGGCCACGGTCATAGCGCAGACCACGCTCATAGTCGAAGATGATCACGCGCTGGTAAAAGGTCAACACAATCCGTGCAACCACCGCTACCAAGACGATGAGTGCAAGCAGCGCAAATATGATATTGCCGATCACAAGCCATACAGGGGGCACAGTGCATCCTTTACAAAGTAATACTTCCTCCATCGACCACGGGCATAACCGGCGGAGGTCTTAACCTACAGAGCCGCTATCCCGCTGCACGTAGGCAGACCGACGGGAGGAAGTATCATTGGGAGTCGAACCCAAAAGGCCCAAAGCATGTTGGGAATGGCAACGCGCAAAACCACCGTGGAAACTTCACTGTGGCTGCTTCCATTTCCCACATGAGCTTATTTTAGCATATGACCAGCAACAACTTCGGTAAGCTGATACGAGGTGGAGTCATTACGGGGGTAGGGCAAGCAGCTGAATGGCTGGCAAATAATTTGTTGCCATAACTGTAGAGCATATCAGCGACGAGTGAGACTACTCCGGGGTAGCTGTTGCGCGAGGAGGTGGATGTTCGCCTCGCTCGTACAGTACGTGCCGGAGATTCACCACACCCTCGCGATTGAGCAACAGCGTGAATCTGGACTTCGCTGGGAATCGTTGTCATACCGTCACCATTGCCCCAGCAGCGCCGAACTGCAAGCCTCATCTCTCAACCAAGTCACTCTCGTATTGTACTTCATCCACCCCCGTTATGGTACATCGCTACCCTGTGCAAGTTCGCAAAACTCTGTCAGCGCCTGAGCGACTGCTTGCACGATAACCGCAAGATAGTGCTCGCCTAACTTGGCGTTGGCCTGATCGGGACTGTCGGTATAACCATCAATGCGCTGCCAACTCCCGTGTAGTTCGGCGCGGTAGGGCATCAAGCCCTGGGGAGCTGTCCCCTCGGGCGCGTCGCGGTGCGGGCGTGGCTCACGGACCAATTCGGGTCGTAGTGCCAGCATCAGCGAGGTCTCGAAGATGCCGGAATGACCCGGCAAGCCACCATGCAGATGGGCCTCGGCTGCGATTAGGGCATTCCAGGCAATGGTCCAGTAGGAAGCAGCGGCCAGTTGCACCGGATGCTTAAGTGCCAGGTCGCGGACTGCCAGTTGGATCAGTTCGTTATTGCCACCATGACCGTTGAGCACGAAGATGCGCCGGAAGCCGCTCACAATGCACGACTCGATCAGATCCATGAGCACGCGGTAGTACGTCTCCGTGCTGAGCGACATGGTGCCGCCAAACGGCAGATGGTGGTGTGAACTGCCGAAGGGCAATGTTGGTGCTACCAACACCGGCAGTTGCCCTTGGAGCGCAGTCGCGGCTTCGCGTGCGATATGTGTCACGGTATAGGCATCCACGCCGACCGGCAAATGCGGGCCGTGCTGTTCGGTTGCGCCGACCGGCAGTATTAAGAGGGTTTCCGGTGCCTGGGCACGCGCTTCGACGCGGGTCAGCTCTTCCAGCAACAGGTGCATGCGCTTTCCTTATGTGGTGGGACGCGCCAGCGGCTCCCAGCCCAGCAGCCGCTTGGCCTTGGCCAGGTTCATGATCTTCTGCTCGTAGTCGCCGCTGATCATAAAGGCTTGAAAGCCGCCGCGATAGGCCAGCGCCGCTAGCAGCGCTCGTGCCACATCGCCGCTCGTCGTCGCAATCGTCGGCGTACCGATGTGTGTTGCAGCAAGCCATTCGGATTCAGGGGTGGGAAAGCACAGACGCAGCGCATTCACGCTCATGCCCCACTCGCGGGTGGCATTCCGGCATGCTTCCTCGCCTAAGCGCTTGCTGAAGCCGTAGATTTCAGTGGCATCGGGTGTGAGCTCTTCATCTGGAAAATAACGCTCGAGCAAGGGAGCGCCATACACCGACATGCTGCTGGTATAGACCGCATGCGCGATGCCGGCTTGGTGCGCGGCATACAGCGCCAGATAGACGCCTTTGATATTGACATCCAGATTGGAGACGACGCCGGGCAACTTGGTGTAGTTTTTATCGCCCATCGCCATATATAGCAGCGCGTCCATGCCTGCGGCAGCCGCGATCAGCGCCTGGGCGTCACCGATGTTGCCGTCATGATATTCCCAACTGGGATCACTGGGCGGGCGTAGGTCAAAAACACGCAGGGTATGCTCACGCGCCAGTATGGGTAGCACCTGACTTGCCACATAGCCCGAACCGCCAACTACCAGGACACGCATATACTTCCTCTCTTATCGCTGGTCGCGCACTGGGGCACGTTGCGCCCGTGCATATAATTCGGCCCACTCGGGCGAGCCATCGTCGGGCCGCACTTCCATCGTTACGCCGCGCTCCTGCGCCGGTTGGTTGCCAAGGAGGAAATTATCCCAGCATTGTGGGCGCATTTGGGTGTAGTGCATCACCCGACCGCCAGGCCAGACCACCGACATGAGCAGCCGTGGTTGCGGATGCTCATAGGGCGGCTCCATCCGATAACGCATCAATGCCTGCTCGTCAATTTCGATCCCTAAGCCGGGAGCCTCCGGGACCTGCAGATAGCCGCCTTGAATCACCAGCGGTGTGGACAGCAGATCGTCGGCGTAGTTATTCAGACAGTTCACGCTGGGCCATTGGGCGAAGGGCAGGACCGCGCCAAGATGGGTCGAGAGGGCCGTTGTTAGTCCGGTGCCGACCATTTGGAGCCAGAAGGGCTTTTCAAAGGCCCCGGCCAGGGCACCCTGACGTAAGATACCGGCGACCCCGCCGCTCACCACGAAGCCGTCACAAACCATGTCGCGTACGACGGTCGGGAAGGGTGGCTCGCCAAAGTGCAGGGCCAGCGGTCGTGTGATTTTTTGGCGCAGCAGTCGCTGGCCTTCGACATCATGCTGCATGATCGGCGACTCGTAGATCGCGATGCGCGACTCCTTGTCAAGCTCGGCCAGTACCGGCGCGGCATTGCCCTGATTGATCAGCATGGTATTCCAGTCCAGATCAAGGCGGAAATGCGGCGGTGTGACGGCGCTGATTTGCTTGACTTGTGCGTACACGTCCCACCAGGGCCGGGCCTTGATCTTATAGGAGGTATAGCCTTGTGCCAGTGCCTCTTGCGCCTCGGCGGCAAAGGCCTCGGGAGGCATGTCGATATTCCACCACGAGATCGGGCACCACTCACGCACACGCGGCAGATTGAACAGCCGGTAGGCCGGCACGCCGAGCACTTTGCCGACCAGATCGTACAGCGCCATCTGGAGACCCGCACCCAGTGAGTCGTCACCCAGGAACTCGGCCGGGTTACCCCCGCGCACGCGCTCAATGGCGGCGTCGGAGACGCGCCCCCAGGTGTAGTGCAGGATCGTTTCGCCATAGCCGACCAGCTCGGGCACATCGGTCGTGACGCGGATGACCTCTGAGATGCGCCACTGCCACACTTCCCGGGCGTTCCATTCCTGGCAGCGCGGAGTGAATGGCACATCAACGACGATGCGCTCGACGTCACGAATGCGCGGGTATGCCTGCATCGTTACCCCTTTACTGCCCCGGCGGTCATGCCGCGTTGGATACGATCATTGAAAATAATATACACGATCAAGGTGGGCACCATCACAATCGTCACGGCGGCAAAAAGACCGCTCCAATCGCTCTGATAGAACTGTTTGGCCTGCAGATAATATAGCCCTTGCGACAGCACATAATGCGTATGCTGGTCGTCGTTCGTGATCATTAAGGTGTTGGGCAGGATGTATTGATTCCACTGGCCCAAGAAGTTAAAGATGCCCATTGTGATCAGGCCCGGCTTGGCCAACGGCAAGTAGATTCGGAAGAAAATGCCGTACTGGCCCGCGCCATCGATCGTCGCCGCTTCGCCCAACTCCTTGGGCAGTGTCCGAAAAAAGTTTGTCAGAAAGAAGATCGTGAAGGGCAGCGAGAAGGCCACATAGACCAGAATCAGGCCGGGAAAGGTGTCCAGCAGGTGCAGCGTGCGCATCACAAAATACAGCGGCACCAGCGCTAGAAACAGCGGAAAAATCATACCGATCAAGAAGATGTAGGTGATCAACATACGTCCGCGGAACTCGAAGCGTGCGAGGACGTATGAGGCCATCGCTGACAGCAGCAGTGTCAGAAACAAGGATGGCGCAATGACCAGCAGGGTATTAAGCAGGTATTCGCCTAGCCGGGCAGTGGTCCAGGCACGTGAAAAATTGCTCCAGACCGGCGTTTTGGGCAAGGCCCAGGGGCTGAAAAAGATTTCCTGATCGGTCTTGAACGAGGTCATGATCGACCACAGCATCGGGAAGATCACGATAACCGCCCAGGCGCCCAGAATAATCAAGATCAGCGTTTTACCGATCACATTCCGCGTGGCTAGACTGCGCTCGGTCTGGGGCTGAGCAGCTTTACGCGGCGAGGTTATGGTAGCCATGGCAACACTCCTTCTCAGTACTCGAACGATTCGCGCGCCGTGAAGCGCAGGCTGACGATCGAGAGGACGAGGACCAGGACGAGCAAGACCAGCCCCATTGCCGATGCATAGCCGAAATTGCCGTCGCTAAAGGCAGTCGAGAAGAGATAGGTCGGGACAACATCGGCGGCCCGGCTGGGTCCGCCGGTCCCGTTGGTCATCACCAGCACAATGCCGAAAAGATCCATCGCGGCAATCGCTATGAAAATAATGGCCGTGCGGATCGTATCCCAAAGCAGGGGCACGGTCACGCTCCAGAACATCACCCAAGGACTCGCGCCATCGATTCTGGCAGCCTCATAATAATCTGCTGGAATACTGCCCATGCCAGCCACGAACAGCACCATATAGAAACCAACGCTCTGCCAGATCACGACCCCCAGCACTGCACCAAAGACCGTACGTGAATCGCCCAACCACGGGAAGCTCGTGAGCCCCTTGATGCCGATGGCCTGGATCGAGGCGTTCAGCAGCCCGACCGTGGGATGGTAGATAAAGCTCCAGACCACCGCCACGATCACCACCGATAACACCTGAGGGAAGAAAAAGGCGATCCGAAAGAAGCGCGCGAAACGGGTACCTTGTGTGAACAAAAAGGCGAAGAAGAGCGCCAGACCAAGGGTAATGGGTGGCAGAATAACAAGCGCAATCGCATTATGTGAGAGCGCGTGCCAGAATTTTTCGTCGTTGTACAGCTTGATGAAGTTGTTGAGGCCGTTGAAGCGGATAACGGATGACAGGCCGCTCCACCTGGTAAAGGCAAAAAGCATTGCTGCGCAATACGGGAAGAGCACAAAGACGGAGTAGAGCCCGAGGGGGAGAGCCAGGAACGACACGATGAGCCCGTTTTTGCCACGGTTCATATGTTGCCTCCAATGTGGAAGCGGGGGCCGCAAGTTGCGTGCCCCCGCCACAGGTGCTAGGTCACCGGCCAGCCATTACTTGGTACGCTTGAACTTCTTGATGTCAGGATCTTTCGCAACCGTATCGGCAGCCTTCTGCATCGTGGTCATGAAATCAGCAGGCTTGAGCTTGCCGGTCATGAGCTCGCCTGTGTGGGTTTCCAACTCCTTCTGGAGTGTACTATACCAGTTGGGGAAGTTCATCAAAACGCTGACGCCCTTGGAATCGGTCACCAGTTGCACGGCGGATTTCATACCCTCCGAGAGCTTGGCACCCTCGGTGCCGCCGACAACCGGCATAATGGCACGCACATTCTCGGCGAAGTACTTGGATGAGTCCTTGGAAAGCAGGACACGGATGTACTCCATGCCACCCTTCGGGTTCTTGCCCTTGGCCGGTACGATGTATGTTTCACCGCCGCTGGCATTCACAGCGTTCGCGTCACCTTTGCCATCGGCGTAGCCGGGGACGTTCGAGACCGTCATGTTGAAGTCGGGCGGCGTCAAGGTTTTCATTTCGTTTTCGAGCCAGTTACCACAGGGGATGAAGACCGCATGGCCCTTGAGCCATTCCGTTTGCGACTCGGTGTGCGTCAGACCGGCCGTGCCCGGCAGGATATAGCCCTTGTCCCACAGCTGGTACAGATCTTCCGTGGCCCGCTTGACCGCCGGGTCCGACCAGGCACTGGGATCGAGGTTGTCGAGCTTCATCAGGACGTCGTTGCCGCCGGCCTGGTAGACCAGCATATTCCAGACAATGCCGTAGATATAATAGGGGTACTTGCCCTGATAGGTCCACGGCGACTGCTTGCCTTCTTTTTTGATCTGCTCGCAGAGCTTGAGCATCTCATCCCAAGTCTTGGGATAGGTATAGCCAGCCTTGTCGAAGGCCGGCTTGGAGTACCAGATGCCGGAGATCGTGTACGAGATGTTGATGCCGTAGGGCTTGCCGTCGAAGGTCGCGCTATCCTGTGAGCCGGGGAACAAGGTGTCTTGAAACTTCTTGCCGGGAGTATCAAGCGCCGCAGCCTGCAGCAGCGGCGTCAGGTCCATCAATTGCCCATCCCGGACCAGGTCGGTGATTGCGATCAAGCCTGCACCACTATCGTCGATCACATCGGGCGGGCTGCCCGCCACGAAGCGCGGCTGGAGCTGCTCCTGGACCTTCTGGATACTTTGGGTCTTGACCGTCGTATCGGGGTGCAGTTGCTGCATCAGCTTGGCCGCATACTTGATGTAATCATCACCGAAGCCACCGGCAAAGAAAACACCGTCGACCGTACCGGCTTGGAGACCAAGTGGGTTCATGGCCTCGGCTGCGACCTGCGGCATACTGCCACTCGCTGAGGTTGAAGCTGCGGTGGCAGTGGCAGCCGTCGTGGCGGCCATCGTTGCTGCCATGGTGGCAGTGTCGGCTGTGGTGGCAGCCATCGTCGCCGCCATGGTCGCCGTATCAGCGGCCGTCGTCGCCGCGCCGCTCGTCGCGCCGGTTGCTGCGCTGCTGGTGGCACTGGTGGTCGTCGTAGGAGACGAGCCGCAGGCTACCAGAACTGCAGCTCCGCCGGTGATTGCCGCGAATTTGAGGAATTTGCGCCGGGAAACGCCCTTTTCGTCTTCTGTCGACATGGTGGAGTTCCTTTCTGCTACTACCTATCAGAAACGCCCGTCAACGACGGAGCGAGGGAAGCGTTCACCTCAAGACTTAGTCAACTCAGCTTACAAAATCGAATATACATCTAGGTTAAGCGTTTGTCAAGATGCTGTGATGATCGAGTTAAGACGCTAACTGGAGCACTTACTTCTGATCTTATACCTCCTGTCAACCCGTTATACTGCATCTTGACGTATGCTGCAGGGCATGCTATACAAAACGTAAGTTTAGTGAACTGACATATTATGCGAATGATCCTATGACCATTTTGCTCGAAAAGGCGACGCGGCAGCATACTAAAGAGCACAACCATCGCTTGGTGCTGCGGACGATCTATGACGCGATTACGGTAAGCCGTGCTGAGCTCGCACGTCTGACTGGACTGACGCGCACAACCATTTCCGAGGTGGTCGGTGAGTTAATCGTGCAGGGTTTGGTCGAAGAAGTTGGTCAAGGACAGGTGGGTGTGGGACGCACGCCCACACTGTTAAGTGTGGTGGATGATGCGCGTCACATCATCGCCATCGATATTACTCACAGCGAAATCAAGGGAGCGCTCGTCAATCTACGCGGTGCCATCTGGCGTCAGGCCCAGTTACCATTGGGTGTGCAAGATAGTGAGCGTGCTCTGGCACTCCTCTTTCCATTGATCGATAGCTTGATGAGTGTCGCCGACCGGCCTGTGCTCGGCATCGGCATTAGCTCGCCCGGTGTGATCGATACCGGGAGCGGCACGGTGCGACGGGCGGTCAACTTTAATTGGCATGATCTGCCACTGCGCACGATGGTGCAAGCGCGCTATAACCTGCCGGTCTACCTTGGCAATGATAGCCACATGGTGGCGCTGGCCGAGTATATGTTCGGTCGCAAGGAGGATACTCACAGTTTAGTGGCGATCAAGGTGGGACGGGGTATTGGTGCCGGTATTGTGCTGAATGGCAAGCTATTCCAAACCGAGGGATTTGGGACGGGCGAGATCGGTCATGTGGTGGTCGATAAGCATGGTCCGCAGTGCAAGTGCGGTAACTTTGGTTGCCTGGAGGCCATAGCGAATATTCCGGCGATTGTGCGCCGTGCCCAGGAACTCGCTACGCGTGAGCCTGCTTCACTGCTGCACCAACTTGCCGCTACGCCACAAGCGATAACCCTCGACACTGTTGTGCAGGCTTGTGTGGCGGGTGATGCAGGCGTTCAACAGATCATCGTGGAGATCGGGCAATACCTCGCGATTGCGGTTGCCAACCTCGTTGCGATCTTGAGCATCCAGCGCATCGTTATTACGGGACGGATTGCACCGTTTGGTGATCTGCTCTGTCGTGCTATTCAACAAGAGGTCGCGCAGCGGGTTCTGCCGGAGTTAGCCCAGGCGGCCGAGATCGAGATTTTGACGCAAGGTGATGATACGGTCCTGCTGGGTGCCGCCGCGCTCTTGTTGACCAACGAGCTGGGATTGGTGCGGCTGATCAAGCGTCAAGAGCCACAAGCAGCCACGAGCCCTGCCACCATGCCCGACGTCCCCAGTCTCGTCGCCAGCAATGGCCAGCCGTCCTATAAGAAGCGAAGACCGGTAGCCTGACTCAGAAGCAGCATGCTACCCAACAATGTGAGCACCACGCCGGAGATCAGCTCAGCCCGGCTGCCCAGGCGCTCGCCAATCCGCTGACCGGCAGCTAAACCGATAAACGTGATCGCAAAGGCTTGAACGGCAATGTAGCCTAACGCCAAGCCGACCGGCACTCGGAGCACACCCAGCCCAAAGCCGACCGCGAGCTCATCCAGACTCACAGCTAATCCTGTCAGCAATAAGGACCGCCCACTCGTTCTGCTGAGGACCGCTGCGTGCTGCTCCTGCTCATCGTGGTCATCTTCCAGCGCCTCTTTGATTGCCAGGACACCTACGATGATCAGAATCACGGCCGCTGCATAGCTTGCCCAATCGCCCAGCACTTGGGTTAGGCCCTGCCCCAGTAGCAAACCGACCGCCGGCATCGCGCCCTCAAAACACGCAAAGGTCACGCCCACCCGTAGCCAGCGCTCCCGTGGCAGGCCTCCTACCCCCAGCCCAACCGCAACTGCCAGGGTATCGAAGCCCAACGACAGAAATAAAAGTGCTATGGCGATCATTGGTCCCCGTGCTCCTCGTCAGTGGAGTTGGAGCAACAACAAGGCCAGAGTTCACACTTAACGCAGCTTGACCAAGGCCTTCCGGCCAAAAAGTGTGGCTTGACCCACCGTAATGAGGCTGGTAGGATACAGCAGACGGCTCGCCCTCGCCGCGTGACGCCATCACCTTTCGGAAAGGAGATAATCACGCTACTCAGCGCATAATGCAAGGTAGTCACTGTTTCTTCGCCCACTATCGGATCGCTGCGGACTCTCAATGAAGGAGCCTATCCCATGCACCGACGAATGCCCGCCTTGTTGAGCCTGCTGACTGTGTTGGCCCTCTGTAGTTTCGGAGTTGTATCTGCACGCACGGTGTCTGCCCGTGTTGCACCCCGTCCGGCCGTCACCGGTCATATCTCCAAGCCCATGAAGCAGACCGCCGCCCCACCCACTACCGCCGATTGCGAGGCGCAGTTCGGCATCGCCTGCTACCAACCGTTCCAATTACAACAAGCCTATAATCTTGCACCACTGTACTCGCAAGGTTTGAACGGGACAGGACGTACGATTGTGATCGTTGATTCTTTTGGCTCACCGACGATCCAGCAAGATTTGCATAAGTTTGATCGGGCATTCGGTTTGGCCGATCCGCCTTCACTCAAGATTATTCAGCCCGCCGGAGCGGTCCCGCCCTTCGATCCGAATGACCCCACGATGGCCGGCTGGGCGGAGGAGACAACGCTTGATGTTGAGTGGGCGCATGTGATGGCGCCCGGTGCGAATATTCTGCTGGTCGAGACGCCGGTCGCCGAGACCGAAGGCGTCACGGGCTTCCCGGAGATTGTGCAAGCGGAGAATTACGTCATCAACAACAAGTTGGGCGACGTCATCTCGCAGAGCTTCGCTGCCACTGAAGAAACGTTCCCAAGTCCTGATGCGCTCCGTCATTTGCGTAGCGCTTTTGAGAATGCGAGCCTCCATGAGGTCACTGTGCTTGGTGCTACGGGTGATGATGGCGCAACCGACGCATTCCTTGATGGCACCTGCTGCTATCCGACGCGGGTCACCGCGTGGCCTGCGACGGATCCGTTGGTGACTGCGGTCGGCGGCACGCATCTGACGCTCGGCTCAAGAGGTAATCGGTTGGCACCTGACGAGGTGTGGAACGACTTCGGCGCGACCGGCGGTGGCCTCTCGTCGGTGTTCGAACGGCCCGGCTTTCAAGACAGCGTCGAAAACGTGGTTGGTCCACAACGGGGCGTACCGGACATCAGCATGAGTGCCGCCGTTGATGGCGGGGTGTTGGTCTACTTTTCCTTCCTGCCCGGTCAGGCGGGATATTACGTCTTCGGCGGGACCAGTGTGGCGACACCGCTGTTCGCCGGCATTGTGTCGATTGCGGCCCAAAAGGCCGGTCATTCGCTTGGCCTGATCAACGACCAACTGTACAGGCTTGCCAAGAACTCGGGCTCAGGCATTGTGGATGTGACGCGCGGGAATAACTCGTTCAGCTTCACGGATGCCAACGGCAACCCCGTAACCGTCACCGGCTACACGGCTGGCCGTGGCTATGACCTAGCAAGCGGTCTTGGTACGATCAACGCGGCTAAATTTGTTAACGCGATCGCACCATAGCGTCAGTGCGGCATAGCGATACCATATCGCGCTATGTTAAGGGTGGCTGACCCAGGTCAGCCACCCTTTGCTATCTCCGTTTGTGACCTCTGCTACTGATCAGAGTGACAACAGTTCAGCACATGCCGAGCTGTTGTCTTGTTGACAGACTCCCTTTATTAAGTATAATTTGTATTAAGGTAGTACTATTGTACTACACACCTATAAGCTCGATGAGCCGTTCCATTGTAGAAAGGAGGTTCGTGTTTCCCCATTCCGCAACCGTTGGACCATCATCCATTGACCGGTCCTTTGCTACCAGCAGCCGCCAGTAGCAAAGCAGGGAGTGTTTCGGTAGGACACAGGAGTCCGTAGAAGTGAGATAGGGGTTGTGCATGAAAATCGGTAGGATCACATCACTGACGATGCTAAGCTCGTTGTTGCTTAGCCTGCTGGTCGCTATGCCGGCCGGAGCTGCTCCACGAGCAGGGACACAGCAAATCCCCGTGCGGCTGAAGAGCCTGGGGAAAACCTCGTTGTTGGCGCTTGGGAGCGCCGCAAAGCCCAATGCAGCCGCACAGGGGCCGGAGTTTATCAACCACCCGGAGTACGACATCACACGGAGCGGCGCGCCGCGCGCGGGAGCACCCACCAAGCCCCCGAAGCCCGCATCTAGCACGGTCACGACCCGTCATGCCGGCTTCACCGGCTTCAATGGCATATCGCACCTCGATCAGCGGAATGCCTCGTCGGGCAACCAATTCAGTCTTGAACCACCGGATCAGGCTCTGTGCGTGGGTAGCGGCTTCATTTTGGAAGGCGTGAACGACGCATTACGGACCTATACTACAGATGGCACGCCTGTTTCGGACGTCACTGCGATCAATGCGTTCTTCGGCCTGCCGCCGAATATCAACCGGACTCCAGGTGCGACTAACATCTACGGCCCCTTCGTGAGTGATCCGAAGTGCTATTTCGATCCGGCAACGAGCCGCTTTTTCGTGACAACGCTGGAGATTGATGTCGATCCGGCCACGGGTAACTTCGCGACCAACAGTCACACTTTAATCGCGGTCAGCCAGAGCAGCGACCCGCGCGGCCTATTCTCGTTGTATTCGCTTGATACGACCAACGATGGCACCAACGGCACGCCCAGCGATCCTGGTTGCCCGTGTTTAGGGGATCAGCCACTGATTGGAGCCGATCAAAACGGCTTTTACATCAGCAACAATGAGTTCCCGCTCGTCGGCTCGGGCTTTAATGGTGCGCAGATCTACGCATTCCCTAAACTCGCATTCGAAACCGGCACCACTGTCAACGGGGTGCTATTTCACAATCTGTCGCTGGCCGAAGGCCAAGCCTACAGCGTCCAGCCATCGACCTCGCCCACGCTTTCAGAGCAGAGCACCAAGAACGGTGGCACCGAGTTCTTCTTGAGCGCGTTGCAGTTCACGGGAACGTACGATAACCGGATTGCGGTCTGGCGCTTGCTGAACACCAGTTCACTCAATAGCTCACAGCCAAAGCTAACCCTTGTATCCTCGATCCATACCAGTGAAACCTACGGGCAGCCACCGAACGCGGAGCAGCGGCTCGGACCGGTTGGTTCCCGTCCGCTCGGCGAAAGCCTTGGTGAACCGCTGGAACAGCTTGCAGGCAACGATGATCGGATGAATCAGGTTGTCCTTGCCGGTGACACGCTGTATTCGGGCGTCAACACCGTGGTGAAGAGCGCCGATAGTACGCTGCGGATCGGCATCGCTTATTTTGAAGTCAAAGTCGGCCAGCTCTCGAGCACGATCAGCAACCAAGGCTACCTGTCGGTCAGCGGCAATAACGTCATGTTCCCGTCGATCGGCGTCAACGCCAATGGGCAAGCGATCATGACCTTCACGCTCGTTGGACCGGACTACTACCCGAGTGCAGCGTATGCTAAGCTGGGTGGTGCGGGTGCACCGAACATTCATCTGGTGGGAGCGGGATCGGGACCGGATGATGGCTTCTCGGGCTACGTGGCCTACGGTGGTGCCGGCGTAGGACGCTGGGGCGACTACTCCGCAGCGGTAGCCGGTCCGGACGGATCGATCTACATGGCAGCGGAATATATTCCCAACACGTCGCGAACCTCGCTGGCCAACTGGGGTACGTTCATCAGCATCGTGAAGCCACAGTAACGGAGGCTTGACCGGTCACAACACGGCTGGTAGGATACAAATGGCGTCACGCAGCGAGAGCGTGACGCCATTACTTCGTCAAAAGGAGCGAGCAACGTCGGTCACTGCGTAATGCTAAGGTAGTCAATGACCGCCCCTGCTGATGTATAATGCTGCTGCTCAAGGAGTATCACCATGGATGAACTCTTCCCCATTACCGTCGGTGTTGTGCTGGGCGCACTGGTGCAATTGATTCGCACGCCGCGCTTGCGGGTTGTCGCCTTGTTGGTCGTTAGCCTGCTTGCCGGGGTATTAGCTAGCTATGTCAGCGGTGAGTTGTTGCTTAGCTGGAGCTTTGTGGTGATCGATATCGCCGAGGTTGGCGTCGCAGCCGTCGCAACTGCAGGTCTGGCTATCTTGTGGCAGCGCCGCAGCCGGCAATTGCGTTAAGCAACACGCATAGCTGCTTCCATTTAGAGTCATCAAAGGAGGCCCCGACCAGCAATGGTCGGGGCCTCCTTCCTACCCTGTTCTACCACACTATGCGCCCGGTCTAAGCCAAGTACGCACGTTTGTCGCTAGTGACAACTTGGGAACTTGAAGGACGCAATCTCCGTGCTCCAGTTGAAGGACCCTGTGGTTTTCAGGTACTCGTTGGTATACCAGAAGGTGCAATCATCAACGGGATCAACGGTCATAGCGCTGTAATCGCCCCAGCGTGCTAGTCCGCCATTTTGCGAACCGCTGCCTGCCTTGATCGTCGCCTCACCTTCCAAGGTGCCAAGTGCATCCGTGGGGACACGGCCCGTATAACGGATGCTCGGATAGGTAAGCCTACTCGAGACGCTATAGCCGACGGCGATGTCACCGACCTTATCCATCGCAATACTACCCATCCAGCGGTGCGCCCCGTTGGGTGCATAGGTGCCCTGCTGGAAGACTACCGGCGCGCTGGGGCTGCGCACTTCGTACCAGCGCACGCCAACCGACCTGCCCGACTGGATGGAGTGGTTAAGCACCAGCGCTTCGTGGTCACCGAAGTTGCGGTAGGCCAGCCGGTACATTAGCCGGTCACCCAGGGATTCGAGTTGTTGTGTCGTGCCCTTTTGCGGAATACACGTGTTGCGAGACGTACCGTCACAGGCCGGGGTGAAGGCGGGAACCGGAATATTGGTCGGACCCGTAAAGGTGGTGTTGGCCGGCGTCGCGAAGTCCACATGGAACTTCCACAGATTAAGTGAACTATTGTTGGTATCCAAGTCCATCACGTAATTGGGCGATCCACCTGGTGGCGGGGTCTTGCCATCGAGATCGGAGGGGAGCAGACCGCTGTAGTTCGAACTCAACTGCTGACACTGCTGTGTCGCTGCAGTGCCCGCCAGCATCGCGCTGCGATCCATCGCACACACACGTCCCCCTATGAAGGCGGTGCCGCTGTTGTTGAATATGTTGTAGGTGATGTAGTAGCCATCCGGCCACACGCTGAGCTTGGGATAGTCGTTGAAGCCGGGCTGGTTGAAGGAGTAGCGGTTATAGCTACCGGTTGCATCGCTGGTTTGGGAGACCGCCACGCACTGCAGGAAGGGCGGCGCACCCGACACAACGAACTGCGTGAGCACCCAGCGATTGGCGGCTTTGTCGTACTGGGCAATCGGATCACCATCATTGTTGCGCTCACAGGGACCACCAAAGCCGGTCCAGATCGTATTGCCGGCAACCGGACCAAGCAGTAATGCGCCGTTGCTCTTATTGAAGACGGCCAAGTCAACGTTGACCCACTGGACATACTGTGTCGCACCGACGGCACCGTTGGTGTCTGGAGGTGCGTACTGGTCCCTAAAGCCATAATCGCCTTGACCAACGCCAGGGAAGTTCAGGCCAATCGTCGCCCCTACGCTGGGGCCTGCGGACGTTTGAGCGACCGAATCGCTCTGCTCCTTGGCGGTACTCCTCGGTGGGATAAGCAGCGGACGAACGCTGGGCTGTCCAACGCTGGCTGTGCTCACGGCGTGCATGCTCCGCAGGGGTGGCGAAACGTCGTGATGGACGGCACCTTGGACTTCAATGGTGGTACCGGATGATTGGACTGGCACACTTGCCGTTGCGAGATTGGGGATCATACCAAGCGCTAAAACACCGACCAGGGATACGACCGGAGACAACCGGAAGCGATTCATGAAGATCTTTCCTTCCAATTTATCAGGCAGCATTGCCTGATACCAGCGAGCGCCGTAGGACCATCATAGCATAGTTTTTCATTGACAGGACATGTTGTTGCGCTTCTCACGCTTAATAGCGGGTTGAAAGTGGCGGCATGGGCGGCGGGACTCATGGTGTTGGAGAATGGAAGCAGCACAGGGGGCAGGCGTGGTAAACTGCGGTGACCACTTCGTGCAGTGTGGCACGTGGTCAAGACGGCGGTACTGAGGCGATCCCATGGGTGACCGCCCCAGCCGTGTGGAGGGTGGGCCTATGCACCATGCTGCTGCATAGCTTACCAGCGCCCCTGGGTCTGCGTGCGTCGTCGACTCAGGGGCGTCTAAATATATAGAACGTATTTCCCGCCAAAAAGTTTCGTGTCTTGGGGTGAGTGTTAATACCCATTGAACACCGTGACGGAATTGCTCTGCGCGTTCATCACATACACCCTGCGGCTCACTCGGTCCACGTATAGCAGCAAAGACTACCGCCCCAGCGAGAGCCAGGACGGTGCATTGCTTGCTGCGCAGAACACCGCTAGTCGATGCCAAACACCAGTGCTGCAGCCGTACGTTCGTAGAGGCGTGTGGTGAGCTTCGCGACAAGGTCAGGATGACGAGCGATGATGCCTAGTTGAGCGAGTAACGCCATACCGTTCAGGACATCGTCGTCGCTGCTGCCTTCCTCCAGAGCATACGCCAGCTTGTAGGCGTCACCGCCGGCCATGCCAAGCTCGTCATCATCGTCAACAGTTTGCAGCGCACGGACCAGTGCGCGAGCATCGGCACGCATATCCCAAGCCGCTATGTCGTTAGTCATGGCATGCTGCATGGAGGTGATCATCGACAAGATATCGCACGAGGCGACCGGTATGACGGTCTGTGGTACTAAGGTCATAGGGGGGTGTTCCTTCCATGTGCTGGCTCACATTAAGCATAGTACTATAGTCCTCAGACCGCAGTAACCGAGGGGCTTCCTGGTCCTATTCTGCCCTAGACATATGGGTGGTACACCAGAAACCCCCACCGGTTAAGTGTTGCCGCCAGTAGCTCCCTGGGGTTGCGCTGGCGAAGCGAGCGGGGTGCCGCACTGATTACAAAAGCGGGCACCGGGAGGATTCGTACGACCGCAGTGGGGGCATGCTAGGTCCACCGCTAATGCTGCTCCGCACGCCGAACACTGCTGCGCGCCCAAGGGGTTGGCAACGCCGCACGCGGGACAAGCCACGGTTGCCAGCCGGGTCGTTGCGCCGGTCGCGGCAGCAGGACTCAGGCTCGCAACATACTGATCAAGCGACTGCCAGATGCGCGCAGGCAGGTTCTGGTCAACGGTCTCATCACTGCCGAACAGGTGACCGAGGGGAAAGGCAAAGAAAAACGGCAAGAAGCCAATCAGTCCGCCGGCAAAGATCTGGACATTGGTATCTTTGATCCAGCGCTGCTGGCCCATCGTCACCTGCACGCCTTCCGCCACTCGCTCAATATCCAGCGTAAGCGCTTGGCGCGGCTCGTCGCTGAACAAGCCCGGCCTGCGCTGACCGATCTGCACCACCACGCGGTCGCCGTCACCAAGTCCTTGTGCGATCGTATCATCCTGGTCCCAGGCTGTTAGTAAGGCTTCGGCCATGCCTTCAGGTGTGACGCCACCCTGGTACAGTCGTTGTTCCATTTTGCTCCTCCGTGGGTACTTAGGGGTCCTAGCTACATGGCATGATGCAATCTATGTGCCGGGGTTGCATGGATTGCGCGCACCGGTATACTTCCTGTGATTCGTGCAATGATCAACGTCTTTCATCTCAACCCGCGTGATTTGCTCGGCAAGGGCGGCGAGTCCGAAGTCTACGCCCTCGATGATGCACGCGTCATACGCCTCTACAAGCCGCAGACGTCGTTGGCCTACATCGAGCGGCGCCACGCCTTCTACGCCCAGCTTCATGCACAACGACCGCCCTTCGAGATCCCACTGATCCTGGAAAGTGGCACGCTCAATGACCGCATCTACACCGTAGAGCAACGTATGTGTGGACGCGCCTTTACCGACGTGCTGCCCGCGCTGGAGGGAGCCGGTCGGCAGCGCGCGCTGGCCAGCTATCTTGATGTCGCTGCGCAAATCGGCACTATCGAATTTACCGACCGGCCATTCGGCGAACTTCTCACGACCGGCGAGCCTTTGCAGCGCACTGCGTGGCCGCAGTTCGTCTGGGACCGGCTGCAGCAAACCTACCGCTTAAGCCGCGCCGATGTGGAGCAGGACGTACCGGGCGTCGACGCGGTGCTGGCCTACATGCGTGCGGAACTGGGGACGCTGGAGAGCTTCCAGGAAAAGTGCCTCGTCCATGGCGACTACTTCCCTGGGAATGTCTACATCAACGACCAGTGCGATATCTGCGGAGTTGGTGACTTCGGCTATACCAGTGTGGTAGGCGACCCGCGCATGGACCTGGCGGGCGCGGTGGGCTACCTGGAACTCGTGGATGGCTACCAGCTGGACGATACTCCTTTCCTGATGCAACTCGTCGAGAAGCGGCACGGCACGGAGATGGTGCGCTGGCTCGACTTCTATCGTCTGTATTGCTCATTCTACTTTTCTACCTGCAAAGTGGATGATCTGCGGACCTACGCCTGGTGCATCCGCAACCTGCGCTCCTGGCTGCAGGCGCACTAACTGCAGCCCGCTAGCGAACCTTGCCGCCGGGTTCCTGCGCTCTGCTGAGTAGGGTTTGGCAGCGACATCTTGACAAGCGGAAACGTGAGCGCGTCGGGCTTGCTCTACCAGGTCTCCCAATGCACCATCTCGTGGAGCGGTGGGCGTAATACGGGCTTGAAGTTGGAATTCGTCGTCCGGTAGCCTTGTTTCTGGTACAGGTGGGTAGCGACGACGTTGTCGCTAAAAACGTTGAGACCAATGCGCGTAACGCCGAGTGATTTCAGTTCAGCCTCAAGCGCATCCAGTGTTTGTTTGCCGTAGCCCTTGCCGCGCTGTGCCTCGTCAATGTCGATGCCGAAGATAAACGCGCTTGTTCCGTCGCCCGCTATACGCACCCACAGGTTACCAACCACTTCGCCCGTGTCGAGCGTGACCATCCATAGCCAGTGACCATTAGTGTACACGCCGTCCTTCAGCAACTCAGCATACTGTCGCTCAGCTTCGACCCATTGTTCTTCGAGCGGTGCACCAAGATTACGGGCACGCTCCTGCGCGTATCCTTCCAGCGACTCAGGCCGCCACCCTTCGAATTCGGCCTCAGTCATGGGGCGTAATCGGACCATTGCTATCACCTCCAAAGAACATGAGGGTACTACTAGATCATATCTGCCGCTGTCCATCGGCACAAACGGTCCTACCGACCCTTCAAGCAGCCTCAGCGTGTCCATCAATCGGATGGCGAGTAGTTGGGATTCGATGTAGTATAGCCTGTCCAACAGGACAAGGAAGTATGGTGTGCGAAGGAAACATATCGTATAGGCACTCCTGGTGGCGTTGACAGCCTGCGGAAGTGCTGCTGGCTCAACAAGTAACGGCTCGGCCCCGATTGCTGTCACCGGGGCACCACCCACCAGCACAAGCACCACCACCTCATAGGCTGCATCAGGGTATTAACCACTCTACCTGCTACAGTGGCTGCGCAAGCTCTTTCTAGCGGCGATCTTATGTTCTGTAGTCTTGTTCCTGACTTTGTAGTAGGCTTGTGTATGTTTGCTGGAATTGATTCGTACACATTTGTATGTTAGGATACATATAACAGACGGAGGTGAGCGATGGCAACAACTAAAGTGCAGAAGCGTGCAGAAGCGACGAAGAAGCAGACGACGCCTCGTCCTGCCTACCGACTCACTGTGGAACGTGCTAAGGAAATCGCTGAAAAAGCTCGTGCAGTAGATGTACTACTTGAACTTCACGATGGTCCGGTCGTACAGCCAAAGAATACTGCTACCCGTTAAATTTCCTCCCTATAGCCCATGATAGAACTTGAGGGCATCTTCTACTTAGAAGTAGAGGATGTCCTTACTTATTATGCCGGGCGATTTGGATGTGATCCTCAAGCGGCGGCTGACCAGCTTCGGAATCGTGCGGGGTTAGAGGGCACGTTGATGCGGCCCTGGCAGTATGCAATGTACGGGAATGCTGATATTGCGCTACAAGTAGCAGTCCTTATTCATGGTATTGCTGAGACTCAACCATTCCTTGATCGCAATAAACGGATGGCCAACGGCACCGGCATCGTGTTTCTTGAGGAGAACGGTTATTCCCTGACTGCTCCACCGGACGCTGTTGCTACCTGGATTCTTACCTTGAGCGGTACCCTTACTGTGGAGGAGCTTGCTGATCGCCTCCGTCCATATGTCACGGTAGCGGAGTGAGCATCTCTTCCTCTGCAAAGCCGATGCTCCGATGACCTACACTCGGTGCATCCGCAACCTGCGTACCTGGCTCCAGACTTCTGTTCTCCCTACTACCACGCACTCAGTACCATAACAAGCATGACCAGCGTTGGTCTAGCCATGCACTGCCCCGCCTGCCTACGAGAACGCGACCCAGACCGGGCAGTGATCGGATGCCTTTTCCGCTGCTGTTCCC
The DNA here is from genome assembly GCA_013821605.1 of Herpetosiphonaceae bacterium. Lineage (GTDB taxonomy): Bacteria > Chloroflexota > Chloroflexia > Chloroflexales > Kallotenuaceae > JACDGP01. The sequence goes on along the minus strand of JACDGP010000053.1, from coordinate 9,258 downwards.
GTGATGGAGTCGCATGCCGTTAAATGCCGTGCTAGCCGTGACGATGCAAACACATAATCAAGCCGCAACCATGGCGCATGTGACGGATAGGTATAGCCAGGCTGCCGTGGATGCAGCATGTGATAACAGTCCACATATCCAGCTTCGAGCATCAGTTGGATCGCCTTGCGTGGAACACCCTCGTTCGCTTCTCCACGTTTTTCCTGGCCATTGGGCGGCGTACCGACAGCATCGTTTGGATGGAGTGCATTGAAATCGCCGACCAACAGATGAGGCGCGTCAGCGAGCGAACGGAGCACGTCGAGAATAACTGGCACCTCGTCTTCTGGCCGGAACCGATCGTGTCGTGACCCCAAGTGGGTGGCGAAGAGGCCCACCGGCAGACCTGCCCACCTCACCTCTATCTCGAGAAGCGTCTTACTGAGGGCAGCAAGCCGGTGGTTTTCCCATCGGTGAATCGGCAGTCGACTCAGCCAAGCAATATGGAATTCGGTATTCGCTTCACCAAACACAAGCTGCATCCCAAGATCGTGTGCCAACGTCGTCACGTTAGCTCGATCATTCGCCTCAAGCAAGGCCACTGCGTCAGGCTCCTCCCGCCGGATAATATCTGCGATCCGCTGCAGACGATCTTCGCCTCCCAGGAGGATGTTATAACTAAGCACCTTGAAGGTCATCACAGATCTCCCATCCTAAATGGAGTATTATTCGCTATCTGCATCCGTTCACCCGATTAAGCTATACTACTGCGGCTCAACTCACCGACAGTCGCGCCGCTTGCCACGGCCCTACGAGGAGCCTCTATGCCCCGCCGCCCCATCATAGCCAACACCCTGTTCTACGGCGATAACCTCGACATCCTGCGCGAGTACCTAGCCGATGAGAGTGTTGACCTCGTGTATCTTGATCCGCCGTTCAACAGTTCCAGAGCGTACAACGTGCTCTTCCGTGACGAGTCAGGCAAGGATAGCGAAGCTCAAATCGTCGCCTTCGAGGATACGTGGCACTGGAACCAGCAGGCCGAGTATACCTATCGCGAGCTTGTAACACAGGGACCAGAGCGTGTTGGGCAGATGATTGGAGCGCTACGCCAGTTCGTTGGCGCGAACCAGATGATGGCCTACCTCGTAATGATGGCCGCTAGGCTTGTAGAACTGCACCGTGTACTAAAGCCGACGGGCAGCCTTTACCTACACTGCGACTCGACAGCGAGCCACTATCTAAAGATCATTCTTGATACGATCTTCGGCCCAATAAACTACCGAAATGAGATCGTGTGGAAACGGACTTCGGCACATAGTGATCGGGCACAGGGGAATGTAGTCCATATGGGACGCATCCACGACATAATTCTTTTCTATACGAAGACTGATGAGGCGCGGCGTCAGGAGTTGTACCAACCCTACAGCGAAAACTATACCGACGACTTCTACCGACATCGTGACCAGGATGGTCGCCGTTATCGTCTCGGCGATATAACTGGACCCGGTGGGGCGGCAAAAGGTAATCCGCAGTATGAGTTCCTGGGTGTTACACGCTATTGGCGCTATAGCAAGGCACGGATGCAAGAACTGTATGAGCAGGGACGGATCGTACAATCAAAACCAGGATCTGTTCCGGCTTATAAGCGTTATTTAGACGAGATGCCTGGCGTCCCATTACAGGATCTATGGGATGACATTGCACCTATTGGTGCTCAAGCTAGCGAGCGCCTCGGCTACCCCACTCAAAAACCTCTCGCCCTCCTAGAGCGCATCATCCAGGCCAGCAGTAACCCCGGCGATGTTGTGCTTGACCCGTTCTGCGGCTGTGGCACCGCTGTGGCCGCAGCGCAAAAGCTCGGGCGGCGCTGGATCGGCATCGACATCACGCACCTCTCGATCACACTGCAAAAGTACCGGCTGGAAGAAATGTTCCCTGGTATTCAATTCAAGGTCATTGGCGAGCCCGAAGACCTGGGCGCGGCGCAGCAACTCGCCAAAGATGATCGTTACCAGTTCCAGTGGTGGGCGCTGTCGCTGATCCGTGCGCGACCCCTCGGTGGCCAGGAAGGGAGCAAGACCGGCAAGAAAGGGAGTGACCGAGGCATCGACGGTGTCATCACCTTTATTGACGAAGCCAACGCCAAGCCGAAGCGCATACTGGTGCAGGTCAAGTCCGGCCATGTCAAGAGCGGTGATGTACGCGATCTGCGCGGCACGGTGGAGCGTGAATGTGCCGCCATGGGCGTGTTTATTACCCTTGAAGTGCCGAGCCGGGATATGGTGACCGAAGCGGTCAGCGCGGGCTACTATCGCTCACCGTTCACCCAGCGCGAGTATCCCCGGATTCAACTCCTGACGATTGCTGAGCTGTTGCACGGCGCTACGATCAAGATGCCCGACGAGTTCGGCACCTTCAGACAGGCGCAGCGTATACGGCAATCGGATGGCGAGCAGTTGGGATTAGATGTCACGTAGCCCGTCCAAGATGCAGACTAAACCTTACAAGGAGGTATGGTATGCGAAGGAAACATGTCGTGTGGGCACTAGTGGTGGCGTTGGAGCGACGACCCGTACCACTTGTGTCTCCACGGGCCATCGCTCTCAAACGCTTCTACGGGCTGCGGCTAGGAACCAAACGCCGCCTTGAGCTGGGCTGCCGCTTCATCCACCGCTTGCTTGGCCACGTCGATGATGCCCGACATCGAGAAGAACTCGTGGGTAACACCTGTGTAGCGCGTCGATTTAACCATAATGCCGGCATCGCGTAGGCGCTGGGCATAGGCTTCGCCTTCATCGCGTAACGGGTCGATTTCGGCCGTGATGACCGTGGCAGACGGCAGGCCCTGTAAGCTCTTTGCCTGCAACGGCGATGCATACGGACTGGAACCATCAGCCGGTCGTGGTAGGTAGTAGCTCCAGAACCACTCCATCGCAGCCTTGCTCAGCGGAACTGCCATAGCATTTTCCTGGTACGATGGGGTGTCGAAGGCATAGTTGGTGATCGGGTAGACCAGCAGCTGGTGCACGGGCATTGGTGCACCTCGATCACGTGCCAGCAGCGCGACCACTGCCGCCAAGTTGCCACCGGCACTTTCGCCACCAACTGCAACGCGCTTGGGATCTGTGCGGATCGAGGCCGCGTTCTCGATTACCCATTTGTACGCCGCAAACGCGTCTTCGGGTGCTGCCGGGAACTTGTGCTCTGGTGCCTGACGATACGCCACCGAAACGACTGCACAGCCGGCAGCGTTTACGAGTGCTCGGCACGACGAGTCATAGGTATCGAGGTTCGCGATAACCCAGCCACCGCCATGAAAGTAGACCAGCGTAGGAAATGGGCCCGGCCCGGCTGGCTGGTAGATACGGATCAGCAACTGTTGCCCATCACCGCCCGGAATCAAGCGGTGGGCGACGTTACCAACCAGCTCCACACATGGCTTGCCCAAACGTGCCGCAACGCTAAGGACGGCTAATGTCAGCGGCACACCCCCGGAACGGGCATTGAACGGCGTCATGTCGGGGATCTTCGGGGCCTGGAGAGACATCAATTCGCTGACCACTGCCTGCATCTGCGGATTAGGCGTGCCCGCCGTAGGTAGACTGAGATTCGTGGTTGAGGCCGGAGTCGTTCCAGAGCTGGATGATGGCATTGCCGCTAGGGCGGGTTGGATGAGAGCATGCCCTGCTGCTGCGGCGGCAATACCGGCTCCGGCCAACTTCAGAAAGTTCCGACGAGATGGGGGTGTACTCACGCTGAGCCTCCAGAAATGACGAACAGGGCCAGGAAACCATAACCAGCACGCCGGGCTCCAGTTCAAAACGCATGCCAGCACCCTTGCCAGCACGCAGCCACCGTGCAACTTATGTACCAGCAGACGATTGCTGAAGCACATCCCGAATTAAAGATGCCCCGGCCATTGCTGGCCGGGGCATCCTACCTGTCTATGGAGCGGACTCGTTGCTAGTGGCAGCCGGGGAACTTGAAGGACGCAATTTGCGTACTCCAGTTGAAGGACCCCGAGGTTTTCAGGTACTCGTTGGTATACCAGAAGGTGCAATCGTCGACGGGATCGACCGTCATGGCCGTGTAATCGCCCCAGCGACTCAACCCACCCGTCTGCGAGCCGACCCCTGCCTTGATCGTTGCCTCGCCTTGTAAGGTACCAAGCGGATCTGTGGGAACGCGGCCCGTATAGCGGATGCTTGGATGAAGAGTTGAACTGGATGCACTGTACCCCACGGCGATGTCCCCGACCTTATCCATCGCGATGCTGCCCATCCAGCGCCGCACTGAACTGGGCGCGTAGGTCCCCTGCTGGAAGACGGTCGGTGTACTGCCCGGGCTACGTACTTCGTACCAGCGCACGCCAACCGACCTCGTCGTTTTGACGCTGTGGTTAAGCACCAACGCTTCATGGTTGCCGAAGTTGCGATAGGCCAGCCGGTACATGAGCCGGTCACCTAGTGAGTCGAGTTTCGTCGTAGTGTTCGGTTGCGGAATACAGGTGCCACCGGTACCGCAGGCCTCGGTGAAGGCTGCGACCGGAATGTTGGTTGGGCCGGTAAGGGTGCTGTTGGACGGCGTCGTGTAGTCCACATGGAACTTATACAGATTGAGCGCGTTGCTCCCAATGTTCATGACGTAATTAGGAGCGCCGGCCGGCGGTGGGGTTGTGCCATCCAGATCGGAGGTAAGCAATCCAAAGACGGTGTTGTTAAACTGGAAACATATGCTTGTGGCACTTGCGCCAACCCGCATCGCACTGCTTTGCATCGCACACACGCGGGCACCCAAGAAGCTCGTGCCGGAAGGGTTAAACATATTGTAGGTGCTGTAGTATCCATCCGGCCACACACTGAATTTGGGGTAGTCGTTGAAGTTGGGCATTGTGAAGTCGTACAGATAGTAGCTGCCCGTAGCATCGCTGGTCAGCGAGACGGCGACGCACTGGAGGTAGGGAGTGCTCGACACCGAGAACTGGGTCAGGATCCAGCGATTGGCGGCCTTATCATACTGGGCGATAGGATCGCCATCGTTGTTCGCAGCACAGCCATCACCCGTGTGGGCACCTGCCCAAAGCGCATTCCCGGCGATCGGACCGAGGATCAATGCTCCCGTGCTCTTGTTAAAGATGGCGAAGCTCGTGTTGACCCACTGGACATACTGTGTTGCACCAACAGCACCATTAGTGTCCGGAGGTGCACCCTGGACTGAAAAACCATAATCACCCTGACCAAGGCCGGCGAAGTTCAGGCCGGCAGTCGTCCCGACACGCGGACCTGCGGACGTTTGGAGCGCCCCATCGCTCTGCTCTGCGGTAGCACCCGCCTGCGGAATAGGAAGCAGTGGGTGAACGCGGGGCTGGGTAGCGCCTGGAGCGGCAGCGGCAGCCAAGCTGCGGAGGGGCGGTGAGACGTATGGATGAACGGCGGATTGGACTTCACGTGTGGTACCGGATGATTGGACCGGCACGCTCGCGGTAGCGACATTGGGAAGCATACCAAGCGCTAAAACACCGACCAGAGACACAACTGGAGACAGCCGAAAGCGATACATGAAGATGTTCCCTTTCAAGGTACCAGGCGCGGTCGCCTGATAGAAGCGAGCACCAAGGGCGGACAGCGCGATGATTGTGAGCACATTCCTCAGCCCTGAAACGACCTCCTTACGAAATCCCGTCCGGACACAGCAGGACTACCAGTATCCGGCTTGCGGGCGATTACGTAGTGGGCAAATAATACGGACGGTAATACTATCATAGCATCACGAGTCAAGCCTTTGCCGCTCTTCGCTCCACATCCTCCGTCACCAGTTCAGACCTCGCCATATTTAGCTCAAGATTAAGCGCGAACGTTGGAAGCTAACCAGTGATAATCCAAGCAAGATCGCATCTAGCACGGCAATAACCGCCATTGCAACGAGCAAAATCTGCGAATAGGTTAACGATGAGACAACATTCGCAGGCACGGCTTGCAGTGCAAAGATGATCCCGAATACAAACACTATCGTGCCGACGCTCAGAATTTGCTGTGCCTGCCGTACCGTCGATACTCTCAGCGATATCAGCACGCCCGCGCTTGCTCCAAGCACATTGACGAGCAAGCTTAAGACGATAGCATCCACGAACAGACCGAGAGGATAGAACATCCAGTTCCCCTGAGTACGAAATAGGTCGACTAACACCAGGCCCAGTAATAAACTGAGCACACCCATGCCCCAAGCATAGAGGACAGTCGTTACGACCTTCCCCAGCAGGATCGCTCGATCTGGCATGCGGCTGGCCAGCAAGGTTTCCAGGGTATGACGCTCGCGCTCGCCGGCGATCACATCACCTATGAAACTGATAATCACAAAGAACGGGATCCAAAGCAAAAGAACTATGCTAAGTGGCGTGAGGTCCACCCACTGAGGCCCGAGTTGCAATGGGAGATAGATTCCCATAACACCAACCACGAACAGGGGACGTATGAGCGACCTCCACCCACCCTGGAAGAACACGTCCTTCGCTTCCTTCCACACTATTGTCAAGATGTCACTCATGTATTTTCTTCCGCCATCAGTGTCAGGAAAACATCTTCCAGGCTGGCCTTTCCCCTTCGTACTTCCTCAACCTCTCCGCCTAACCCCACGATCAAGCTGACGAGCGGGCCAATCCGGCTCTGTCCGCGCAGTTCAATGGTTAAATGATTACTGTGCAATTCGACATGTGCTACCTCCGGTCGCTCTCGTAGCAATGCCAGCATCTGATCGTTGAAGCCATACCCCACGATCTCTGCCTGTGGACCGCCCATCCTCAAACGCAATTCATCTGGGTTGCCAACAGTCAGCAGTTTTCCCTGGCGAATCACTCCCACCTGGGCACAGAGCTTTTCGGCTTCTGTTAGATTGTGCGTGGTGAGGAAGACCGTCACCCCTTCGCGCGCTACCAGGCTTGCCAGATCGTTACACAATGTCGCCGCCGCAACCGGATCAAACCCTGCTGTCGGCTCATCCAGGAAGATCAATGGAGGATGGTGAAGGAGCGTCCGTGCTACCGCGAGTTTTTGTTTCATCCCCCTGCTCCACTTGCCCACCTGATCCTTGCGGCGATCCCAGAGATCGAGGTGGGTGAGCAGTTCTTTGATGCGCGCCCGCCGTTCGGCGGCAGGCATATGGTAGATGCGCCCGTAAAAGTCCAGGTTGTCTTCGGCAGTCATGCGCTCGTATAGTCCCGCAAATTCAAGCAAAGCTCCGATGCGGGTACGAATTTGATCGGCCTGCGTGCGGGTATCGAAGCCAAGCACGCTAGCTTGACCCTGGGCTGGTTCCAAGAGGCCAAGCAAGAGATGGATGGTGGTTGTTTTGCCAGAGCCATTTGGTCCCAGAAAACCAAAGACTATTCCTGCCGGCACCTCCAGTGAGAGATCATCTACTGCCCTGACTGTGCCAAAAAAACGTGAAAGGTGTTCTGTGCGAATGACTGGCCCAGCCATACAAGAAAACTCCTTTCTCTAAGACAATTCCACCACCAATTATGCGGCCTTGTGATACGTTTGGGAAGGGTGGATCCTCCCCAAGCAGAGAGAAACGACAGGGAACATCAACTGCAAGTGAGAGACGTGAACTTCTGGAGGCTCACCGTCTGAGAATAGTGGCACAATTAAAGGTGGGAGCGAAACTCTAGGGTTTCTTGAAAGAGGACAAAATAGTATGTCATTGCAAGCCGATGCAAAAACACTTCCCGGCGGAACGTTCACCATGGCCGAAAATCTGATGGTCACTCGTATGGGGTACGGCGCGATGCAGTTGGCTGGCCCGCACGTGTTCGGCCCGCCGGCCGACCGCAATGCTGCCGTGGCCGTGCTGCGTGAGGCGATAGAGCTAGGTATCAATCACATCGACACCAGCGACTACTACGGTCCGCACGTCACAAACCAGATCATCAAGGAAGCCCTGCACCCCTACCCGGACGAGTTGCACATCGTCACCAAGGTCGGAGCGTTGCGAGACGCCGAGGGCGGCTGGCCCCAGGCGCTCGCTCCCGAGCAGCTGCGCCAGGCCGTGTACGACAATCTAGGCAACCTGGGCCTCGACGCACTCGACGTCGTCAACCTGCGCGTCGGAGGGTTAGACAGGCCTACTCCTGGCTCGATCGCCGAACCGTTCACCGTGCTCGCGCAGTTGCAGCAGGAGGGCTTGATCAAACATCTCGGTATCAGCACCGTCACCGCCGAGCAGATCGCCGAAGCACAGTCCATCGCGCCGATCGTGTGCGTGCAGAACTTCTACAACGTTGCCCACCGGAGCGACGACGACCTGATCGACTCGCTCGCTGCACAGGGCATTGCCTACGTGCCCTACTTCCCGCTCGGCGGCTTCTCCCCACTGCAGTCCGACACACTCGCGTCAGTCGCCAAGCGTCTCAACGCTACACCGATGGCCGTCGCGCTGGCGTGGCTGCTACAGCGCTCCCCGAACATCCTGCTTATCCCAGGTACCTCATCCGTCGCGCATCTGCGCGAAAACGTCACCGGTGCTGCACTGACCCTTTCCGAGGACGACCTGACCGAGCTGAACGGCATTGCCTCATGAGCACCAGTACCACTGCCGGTCTGACGCCCCTCGCGCGAGAGTCGGGCACGAGCGTGGCCTCGTCATGCCGCTCCGTTCCTCATTGTGCCGCGAATTTCTGCACAAAGTCGGGATAACGGTCCCCAATGATCGCACCAGGTCCGAAGGCGCGGTCGAGCGCGGCCAGTTCGTCCGCACTGAAGCTGATGTCGAGAATCTCAAGATTCTCGGGCAAGCGCGTGCGTCGGCTCATGCCGACCAGCGGGATGATGTCGTCGCCACGGGAGAGCAGCCAGACGACCGCGAGTTGCGCCGGCGTATACCCCTTGGCAGCGGCCATCTCCTTCAGGAACGCGACGGTTGCGATGTTGTGCATGAGATTCTCGCCCTGCATCCGTGGCGGCAGAAAGTGTCGATCACCCTGCGAAGTCGGCCGTGTTGAGGAAAGTGATCCCGGCATCCAGCGCCGCGTGGATAGTCGCGATACTTTCATCATCGTTTCTGGGTCGTCGTGCCGACATCCCATCACAGCCAAGGCCCAATGCCGAAACCGATGGGCCATCCTGACCGAGACGCTTCATTTTCATCGCTGCCTCCGTACTGCTAAGGCGATCACTCTAAAGTATGCGAACTTTCATGCTAGGTGACACACTGCACGGATTAAAGTCCGGCAGCTTCTTAGGCAACGCCTATGTAATCCAGCATTGACCCGTTCGGTAACGT
>JACDGP010000052.1 GCA_013821605.1 Herpetosiphonaceae bacterium | reverse complement strand
ACTACGTCTAGGCCTTCGGTCGGTAATGTGCCCCAGCGCAAACCCTCGCTACGCTCCAGCCCTTCTTTAGCCCGTACATCGGCATCACTTCGCTCATAAATGCCCTGCGGCCTGATTGTTGCCGCCAGGATGCGTATGATGGCATCACTGCGTACCGCTGCCCCTGCGGTTAGCAGTTGTATCACGAGGTAGTCGCCATACCGGTCAACGATGAGCCCCGGTAGTCGGTCTGACTCAGAAAAAATGAGGCGGTAGGTGGCTGTTTGCTCGTCGGCCGCCAACGCGGCACGGCCTTGTACTGCCCGCTCGATGCGGCTCTGCAGCAGTTCGTCCGTGATCGGCTCGTCTTGTAACCAGCTCCACAGTCGTATGCGTATCTGAGAAGTGCCACTCCAGGTGCCCCACGCCAACCACCTGCCGGTGGCATCACGCACGCTCACGGCGTCACCATCGATCGGTGATCCATCGACACGCGCAATAGCGCCGCTGAAAATCCAGGGATGGTATTGTCTGACGGCTTTGTCGCGTCCGGGCTTAAGAGTAATCTGAAACTGAGTCATGGTGCCACTGTAGCATTCGCTGCGTAATGGGGCAACTGCGGTTAGCCTCGACTTGCACTTTGCATGGATTGCCGGGATAGGACTACACAAACGACAAAGATGCCAAGCAGTCCATAGAAGGAAGGTACAAGCACGAGTAGTCCCCAACCGCGATGTGTAAAATTATTAAGTGCAGGGTGCAGGGCTTCCCAGCCTGGAGGAATCCAGCACAGCAGTGTACTAAGTAGCAAATAGCGTATTAAACCCTGCTGGGGCTTCATTTCCAGACGGCGAATACACCAACACAATGGCCAGATCAACATGACGAGGTTATAAAATCCGTTGGATGGAACAAGCAGCAACATCCCGCTGATCCATACCGACAACCCGGCTCCTTCCTCCTCTTGGCGGCCTCGTGGAGTTGACCAAACTGTCAGCCCTACCACGGCCAGGATGCTTAAGCCACCCAGTATTTGGGCAATTTGCGGCTGAATGAGTGGCGCAATACCATAATCATGGTGTGTAAGCAGCCGTTGCCAGAAACCCCATATTGATACATTAAATTGCGCTGCATAGGGATAATGGGCCAGCTTCAAGACCTGCAAGAATGCGCGGTACGGCAGCGTGCCATACCCCAACAGGGGCAGCAAGCTGGAACAGAGCCCTACCCCTACTCCAACTCCCAGAACATGCCATTGTCGGCGTAGGAGCGACCAACCGAAGAGCCAGCCGGGAAAAAGCTTCATAGCTGCGCCTACCGCCCACATCCCTCCCCGTAAACCCACTCCAGGCATTGCGCCCAGCGTCACCAGGCAGGCAAGGAGGAGACTCACCTGGCCTAACTGAAGTGTCACGCTGGTGGGTGATGCAAGCGTACATACCAGGATCGCCGGGCCCCACCAAATACCTAAGAGCTGAGATGCGTTATGTTTCCAACAGAGGCGCATATAGATCCACAGCAACAACACATTGATGGCGAACCAGATATATTGCGCCCGGACCAATGAAAACATAGCTAGTGGTTGAAACAACCAAGCAAACAACGGTGGATAGACATAAACAGGAGGTGGCGCACCGGCTATGGGATGTAGCCATGCCTGAATGTGGTAAGGTTCGCCGTATCTTGCTAGATTACGAGCCGCTTGCCATTGAAAGCCGATATCGGAGACATTGGTGGTAAGCAAGCGTGCGATCCAGCACAAGGCGGCAATACTTAACACCCCGCACGTGATATTGATCAACGAGCGGTAACGCCGGTGGTTGATGGACACTGTGCTACCAATAGTTTGACGTATTCCGCTCAAGCGAGCCGCATCTTATACGTTACTGACTGTGTCATAGCGTTAGTTCGATTCCTCCAATTAACCGTCTCAGCGAAGGATCGCTCATGACGAGTATAACAAGAGCCCATGTGCTACCAAGTCCTATGTGCTACGTCTCGTAGGTCACGGCCGCTAATGGGGCAAATGGGGACGGTCTCTGACTTGCAATGGGTACCGCCTTTATATCACCATTCCCATGCTACAATACCGCTACCTGCGACCGTTTGTGGCGTAGAGTTTGGCGTTCTCCATTGTTGGAGCACCTGGACCATAGGAGGCCGGGATGCAGATACCCTCAGTACATCCGCGCATCGCATTAATCGGCGCGGGACGTGTCGGTACGGCGTTAGGCTTAGCCTTGCACCACGCGGGCTACCCGATCACCGCTGTTGCTAGCCGAACTATCGAGCATGCCGCCGAGCTGGCCAAGCTCGTCTCGGCACCCCAACTACCACTCCTTGCCGCTGTTCAACATGCCGATTTGGTGTTGCTCGTCGTCCCGGACGACGCGATTCACCCCTTGGCTCAGGTGGTGGCCGATGCTGGTGCTTGGCAGCCCAGGCAGTTGGTCGTCCATGCCAGCGGCGCGTTGCCGGCACAGGCCTTGGCTCCGGCTGCCGCCTGTGGTGCCTTGATCGGCTCGTTTCACCCGCTGGCGGCCTTTGCGCAGCGCAACACCCTCCTACCACCCGGTCTCACCTTTGGGATCGAAGCTGCTGAGCCGTTGCGTGGGTACTTGCATCAGATTGCTCAGGAGTTGGGCGGGTACCCGCTTGACCTTGACGCTGCGGCCAAGCCTTTGTATCACGCTGCAGCCGTGCTGGCTTCGAACTACACGGTCGTGCTGGCCGCGCTGGCGGTGCAACTCATGACGACGACGGGCGCATCCGAGGAACGGGCGTTGGCGGCACTGTTACCCTTGCTTGATACGACCCTGGCTAATTTGCATGATGCCGGCTTACCGGCAGCCCTGACCGGCCCACTGGTGCGGGGCGATAGCGGGACTGTCACACGCCATCTTGCGGCGCTTGATGATCAATACCCGCTGATCGCCAACGTCTACCGTGCCACAGGTGAAGCCGCCTTGGCGCTGCTTACCGCCAGACATACTGCCCCGATGCTGAGTGAGCTTGCTTCCGCTTTAGCCAGCTACCCTGTGCCGGATGAGGCTGCGTGATGCGCACAACAATTCAGGATCTTGCGGCGATGAAGCGCCGTGGCGAACGTATTCCGATGCTGACAGCCTATGATTACACCACGGCGCGGTTGGTCGAAGCTGCCGGCGTACGTTTGATATTGGTCGGCGATTCAGGCGGACAGTGGATGTTGGGCCATCCCACCACAGTCCAGGTCACGCTCGATGAGATGGTCTTGCTAACGCGCTCGGTAGTGCGTGGAACAAGCGAGGCATTGGTCGTCGGTGATTTACCGTTTATGAGCTATGGCACGCCGGAGCAGGCGTTGACGAGTGCCGCGCGACTCATGCAAGAGGGTGGCTGCCAGGCGGTCAAGCTCGAAGGAGGTCGCGCAGTGGCCGAAACGGTGCGCCGCCTGACCGACTTCGGCGCACCCGTGATGGGCCATCTGGGCTATACCCCACAATCCGTCAATGTGCTCGGAAATGCTCGGGCGCAGGGCAAAGCAGCCGGCACTGCTCGCCGCTTGCTTGATGATGCCCTAGCACTCGAAGCCGCCGGAGCCTTTGCCGTTGTGCTCGAGTTGGTCCCGACCGACTTGGCCCACGCCATCAGCACGCGATTGCACGTGCCGACAATTGGCATCGGTGCCGGTCCCGGTTGCGATGGTCAGGTGCAGGTGCTCCATGATATGTTGGGGCTGCTCGAAGATTTCATACCCCGCCACGCTCAGCGCTTTGGCAACCTGGCAGAGGCCACCAAAACAGCGGTGAGCGACTATATCGCTGCCGTACGCGAAGGTACCTTTCCAACTACCGCCCACGCTGGCAAGATTGCCCCCGACGAGTTGGCCGCAGCTCTCGCAGATCGGCCATGAGTCGTCCGCCCACAGACGGTCTCGCGGATCTGCGGTCGGTGCCGGGAGTTAAGCTGATCGGCCGGGAGGTTGAATGGGTGGCCAGCACCGGCTCGACCAATGATGATATGAAGCTGCGGGCGCGCGGCGGTGCAGCCGAGGGGCTGGTACTGGTCACCGATGAGCAGACTGCAGGACGTGGCCGTCGTGGGCGGAGTTGGCAAGCTCCGCCCACGAGCAGCTTGCTCCAGTCGATCTTGCTCCGCCCCACCTGGCTTGCCATCACCGATGGCTTTCTCCTTACGATGCTCGCAGCCGTCGCCGCTGCCGAAGCTATCGAGGCGCTGACGAGCATAACCGTCGGCCTGAAGTGGCCCAATGATCTCCAGTACGCCGATCACAAGCTCGGTGGTATCCTTGTCGAGACCGAACTGCGCGATGGCGCGTATGTCTGGGCCGTAATCGGTCTCGGCCTCAACGTTAACTGGGATCCAAGCAGTAACCCGCTGCTGATCAACCCTGCAACCAGCCTTGCCGCTGCACAAGGCAGCCCAGTAGATCGCGTGGCGTTGTGTACCGCCTTGGTACAAGCGATCGATGGCTGGTATGAGCGGCTACGCGACGGCGCCCGAAGCGCGTTGTTTGCCGCTTGGCAGGCGCGGCTCACAACCTTGGGCCGCGAGATTCATGCCGAGACGCCGGAGGGCCTCCTATCGGGCCGGGCAGAGGGCGTTGATCAACGCGGCAGCTTGCTTCTCCGCACCGCAGATGGCCTATGCCATACGCTGCATGCTGGCGAAATTACGGTACGGCCCGCACCAGGGTCAGCACATCTCCATTAATAGATGCCCATTGAAATGCAAGAATCCGTACTTGATCGCGGGATCTGCGCATGGTATACTCGCGGCATAACGTATATCTTTAAGGAGATAGGAGCGCATGGCAGCACCAGCTTACAATGTTGGGCGACTCACTCTTAGGGTGGGCGCCTACTGAAGTGCGCTTGGTGACCGGCAAACCTATCACGTGCGGCGACGAACACGGTTGATGTTCCTCTCGTAGCATATATAGACAATCGACGCGACCACGGGTGCATTTCAGCCCGTGGTCGTGTTTTTTAACGGCCATGGGCAGATCGGTCCCGTGGCCGTTTTGCGTGCCCGGCGCGAGAAGATGGTGGAGATGTGGCAATTGTGGGAGGGTGACAGCATTATATGACCTCTTTAAACCTCGGCATCCTGGCGCATGTAGATGCCGGAAAAACAAGCTTGACCGAGCGGCTGCTTTTTATGACCGGCGTTATCGACAAGCTGGGCAGTGTCGATGCCGGTAATACCCTGACCGACTCGCTGGCTCTGGAACGGCAACGCGGCATTACGATCAAGTCCGCCGTCGCATCCTTTGTGATCGATGACGTCACGGTCAACCTGATCGATACGCCCGGTCACCCGGACTTCATCGCTGAGGTGGAGCGGGTATTGAACGTGCTGGATGGGGCGGTCCTGGTGATTTCGGCCGTAGAGGGGGTGCAACCGCAAACGCGAGTGTTGATGCGGGCACTGCAGCGGCTGCATATTCCGACGCTCCTATTCATCAACAAGATCGACCGTGGGGGTGCCAATTATGAGCGCGTCTTCCAGAGTATCGCCGAAAAGCTCCAGCCTGCCATTATGTTGATGGGCTCGGCACATGAGCAGGGCAGCCGCAGCGCCGGTTACAGCCCATATGGGGTCGGCGATGCCGCATTTATGGCCAGACTGGTCGAGTTGCTTGCCGGGCAGGACGAGGCGTTGCTGGCGGCCTATGTCAGCGACGAGGCGAGCGTTTCGTATTGCCAACTCCGCGACGAACTGGTGGTGCAGACCAAGCAGGCGCGGGTGCATCCGGTGTTCTTAGGCTCGGCGATGACGGGTGCCGGCGTCGATGCGCTGATCGCCGGGATTAAAGAGCTGCTGCCCCCGGCAAAGGGCGATGCGGATGCCGAGGTTTCGGGCACGGTTTTCAAGATCGAGCGCGGTGCAAGTAGGGAGAAGATCGCGTATGTGCGTTTGTTTGCGGGAACGGTGGGCGTGCGGGATCGACTGCACTGGGGCCGGGATCATGAAGGCAGGGTGACCGCGATCAGCGTTTTCGAGCGCGGTGCTGCGGTACGACGTGGGTCGGCTGGCGCCGGACAGATTGCCAAGCTGTGGGGCCTCACGGAAATCCAGATCGGCGACGAGATCGGCACGGTGCGAACGACGGGGGAACGACGGTTTTTTGCTCCGCCGACGCTGGAAACGGTCATCGTGCCAACTAATCCAGCCGACCGGGGCAGGCTGCACGTCGCGCTCGTGCAGCTCGCCGAGCAGGATCCGTTGATCAATCTACGGCAGGACGACATCCGGCAAGAGCTGTTCCTGTCGCTGTATGGTGAGGTACAGAAGGAAGTGATCCAGGAAACGCTCCTGACCGACTTCCATATTGATGTCCAGTTCCGCGAAACGACAATGATCTGTATCGAACGGGTGATCGGTAGCGGCTCAGATGTCGAGATGCTCGGGAAGGCAGCTAACCCATTCCTGGCTACGGTCGGACTACGGATCGATCCGGCTCCGCTCAATAGTGGCATAGATTTCCGGCTGGACGCCAAAGTCGACTCGATGCCACTGTTTGTGTACAAGTCGGTTGAGGAGTTCCGGAAGACGATGGAGGAGACGGTGCAGGACACGCTGCGGCAAGGTCTATACGGTTGGCAAGTCACCGACTGCCGGGTTACCTTGACGCAATCCGGCTATGTGTCGCCATCGAGCAGTGCGCGGGACTTCCGGCTTCTGACGCCGCTGGTTTTGATGGAAGCACTGCAGCAGGCGGGCGCCAGCGTATGCGAGCCGATGCACCATTATCATCTCGAGATTCCGACCAATGCGCTGGGAGCGACGGTGGCGGTGCTGGCTCGACTACAGGCAATGCCACAAACACAGGAGATGCGGGGCTCGTCGTATCTGCTGGAGGGTGATATTCAAGCCGCACGGGTGCACGAGTTGCAGCAGCGCGTGCCCGGGTTGACGAGCGGTGAGGGCGTATTGGAAGCTGCCTTTGATCACTACGAACCGATCCACGGGACGGTCCCGATGCGACCACGGACAGACCGTAACCCACTCAATCGGAAAGAATATCTGCTGCATGTTCTGCGGCGGGTCTAGTCATAGGGATACCATTATGCATGACCGTTAGCGACACCCAGTTCAATCAGAGTGACATCAACGTCGCGCTCGTGCGCCGGCTGCTGGCCGCGCAGTTCCCGCAGTGGGCCGATCGGCCGATCAGAGCGGCCGAGCCACAGGGGTGGGACAACCGAACCTTTCGGCTGGGCATGGAGATGAGCGTGCGCTTGCCAAGCGCTGCGGGATACACGCCGCAGATCGCGAAAGAACAGCGCTGGCTGCCGTTCCTGGCGCCGCATCTGCCACTGCCGATCCCGGTGCCGCTGGCGTTGGGGACACCGGCCGAAGGCTTCCCGTGGAATTGGTCGATCTACCGCTGGCTCGATGGGGAGGCGGCAAGCGTCGAGCAGATCGATGATCTGACTGCGTTCGCGGCCGCGCTGGCGGAGTTCCTCGCCACCTTGCAGCGCATCGACGCCCGGGGTGGTCCACCGCCTGGCTTGCATAGTGCGTTTCGGGGCGGCCCGCTCAGCACCTATGACGTCGAAACCCGGCATACCATCATTGCGCTGGAAGATGCCATCGACGCACAAGCCGCGACCGCCCTGTGGGAGCGCGCGCTTGCCGCACCGTGGCATGGTCCTGCTGTCTGGTTCCATGGCGATGTTGCCGTGGGGAACCTGCTCGTCAAGGATAGTACGTTGAGCGCCGTCATCGACTTCGGATGCGCGGGCGTGGGAGATCCGGCCTGTGACATGGTAATTGCATGGACTTTGTTTGAAGGGGAGAGTCGGACGGCGTTCCGCGCGGCGCTTCCGGTCGATGGACCGACGTGGATGCGGGGGCGTGGCTGGGCGTTGTGGAAGGCGCTGCTGATCCTTGATCAAGAACGCACCATTAATCCTGTGAAGGCAGCCGAGGCGCGCCGTGTCATTGACGAAGTCCTTGCTGACAATGCGGATGATGCGTGAGGGCGATGATGACCTTAACCCACGAGGTTCAGCAGCGTCTGGACACGGCTTTTGCCGTTGTCCAAGCACATCCCAAACATGATCTACCATTACTGATCCAAGCATTGATAACTAAAGTTCTGGGGAGTGAGAGTGCTCCGATCAAAGTTGGTCTCGCGTTGGAACATTTAGATCCTGTGCAGCAATCATAGAGAGGAACATAATCTCTGGCTCAAGTTCTCGTACCACTTCGCAATACATACACATCATCACACCGTCTCCATAGTCAGGACGACGGCCGAGAAGTGCTTGCTTCTCGGGCTCGACGAGCTTCATCACATCACAGACCTTCCCTCGAATTTAACAACCGTCGCCTTGCGGCCAGTGATATACTCATTGCGATGGAGCAATTATTGAAAGAATTATGAAAAACATTACATCTGAAAATTCTTCAATCAGATATATTGCCTTCTTGCGAGGAAGGAATGTACCTGGTCGTTCGGTAAAAATGGAGTATTTACGTGGATTATTTGTCGAACTTGGGTTTACCAACGTCCGCAGTTATATCCAAAGTGGTAACATATTCTTTGAAACCTCAGCGGCTATGAATCGTGCGGCATTATCTGAAAAAATAGGCCAACATCTGTACAAGGAATTAGGGTATGAAGTTGCAGTATGCTTGCGCACCGTACCCGAACTTGAACAGGTTATTGCGATTGCTCCATTTAAGAATATTGTAGCTACGCCTGACATGCGGTTGTGTGTGGTATTTACGACGCAGTCAATACCAGATGATCTTGGTTTGCCTTTGCGTTCCCCGAAAAAAGATATAGAAATTATAAAAACAACGAAATATGAGGCTTTTATAATTTGGTATCTTATAGGAGGCCACGCACCCACCGCAAAAGGCTTTCAGGAAAAGATACTAGGACAAGACGCGACAACTCGATATTTCCATACAACGGTTAAAATTTTGGAAGCTGAAAGGAATACTTAGGGCAAAACCCGTGCTGAATCGCGTACCTCTTGACTGCTGCACAAGAATCTAAACTCTCCAAGTACGGACGGAATTTGCTCCGAGCACGGGCAGTGCACTGAACTTTAGTTGTCAATGCTCGGATCAATATTTATTCCCCGGTAGGCTTGTCTACCTGGGTTGTTTATTTATTTGCGGCCGCTCAGCAATATATCGCAAGATCGGATTCGCTGATATTTCCCAATTGTGAGATATATGACGATAGATACACACGAATCCAACAAATAGGATATAGCCGATTGCGACACCAACAGTATTGAATATTACATCATTGATGTCGGCAATCCGGAAAGTCATTTTTGCCATTAATCCCGTCACCAGCTGCAGAAACTCGATAACGATACTAAAGAGCGCTCCAATAACAACTATCTTCTTCATACGAAAATTCGTAATGAACGGCAGACCGAAGCCGAAAGGAACCAGAAGCAGAATATTTAGAAGCGAGGTTTTCAAATCCTGAGGAGTGAGCGTGACCAGCGGAACAAAATTTATGTTTTTCCCGGCCGTTTGCCCATTCAAGATAAGGCCTGGCATAAAATGCTTTAGAAGAAGGAGAGATTGAAATTGAAATAGTGTGTAATCCAGAACTTTAAAAATGTATGTGTAGAATATAGTAAAGAATATCAAATATACGAGGCTTTTCTTCAACCGAAGAAACGTAACAATACCGATCCATATCAAACCAAAAAGAAGTATAACCAATAAATCAAAATACATTGCAAATCCCATAACTACCGTACAGAAAATCTGAGCTAAGCTCAAGGATACATGGCACTTCTGGTATGCTCTTCCGTGATTACGACCTTTCAGTCTGGAGGAGCACCATGAGTGACACGTACCATCGCTATCGTGCCATAAAGCAGGGCTTGATGCAATTCTTTCACCCCCAGCCGACTGGGCATTGCGAACGCCATTTCAACACCTTGAGCGCCCCCATTTGCGGCTTGGCTGGCTCCCAGCGTGCCCACCTCGCGCTTACTGATCGCATCATGCTTGGCCTATGTGTGGCTGGTCTACCGGGGAGTATGGGGTGAGCTTGATGGGGATGCAATGCTAGCTAGCCTTGAGCAGATGCGTCGTGAGAGCATACCCACGCCGCCCTTAGAATCGCTCTAGCTTCATGCGACGCTATCAGTTAGATACAGGATCGCTAGCAGCATACTTATTAGGGCGGCAATGAGCCGTACAAACGATAGATCCGTGGCTTGATCGCCATGAGGTCGCGACGAGCATCCTGGGTCAACATCTCGGTCGAAGCTGTAGATCGTCGTTAGCTGTAGTTCTCCCATCAGGACGGCATGGTGGGCATCCGCAAACGAGATATTGAGGTCGACATAATAGCTAAAGAGCTGACGAAAGGGGCGTTTACGAGGCAGAATGATGTTAGGAAGTTCAAGCAGGGGCAATAGGGCATCACGAATAGCGGCCTTAGGCTGCTTGTAGCCCCTTTGGGGGTATAGACGATTCCAAACACAACCGTGTCGGCAATCTGTACAGTCACAGGCTGGATGAGCATGCGGTTTCTGACGATGAAAGGCCCCTAGACTGAGACTAGTTTTGTAGGTAGGGCGTAAACCCCGGCTTGAGGAACTGATGGTACTGGTGCTCCTCACCGCGGTGCTGTATAGCGTGCATGAATCGTGCATGGGATGCGCTGTTTCGGGGGGCGCGGCGCTCAGGTAGCCTGCGGGAATACACAACGGCTCTTCCGAGGCTTGTGAAGTTTGTCACTTGATATATTCGAGCGATTGTGATAAATTGAACAAAGTGCCGGTGACCTCTACCCTTAGCAATCTGTATGCCCTGCGTAGGTGAAACAAAAGGGTTACTGGAATGGATATAACGCTTCTCAGTTATGGATCGCGCGGTGATGTACAGCCATACCTGGCCCTTGCGCGCGCCCTACGCTTTGTTGGTCATCATGTGCGGTTGGTTGCTCCTCCTAATTTTGCACCCCTGGTGCATGACTATGAGGTCGAGTTCTGTCCGGTTGGTGTAGATTTGCAAGCGTACCTCAACGAACGCATTAAGACACTGGCTCAATCTGGGAACGTCGTGCGAAATTTACGGAGCCTCCGTAATGAGATGCTCCCAATCATAGATGACGTCGCTCGTGATACTTGGCAGGCATGCAAGGAACGGCATGGTGATCGGCGTTGGTCCGGCGGGTTATAGTGTGGCGGAGAAACTAGGTGTACCTTTTATCGAGGCTGCCATGCAGACGGTCACACCTACATGTGCCTCCCCGTCCCCGGTAGCACCACCGCGGCTTCGACTTGGCGGCGCAGTCAACCGGCTGACGCATGTTGTGTTTGAGCAGGTATTTTGGCAATTGTTTCGGACCACTACCAACCGGATACGCACGCAAGTGCTCGACTTACCGCCCTATTCGTTGATCGGTCCGCTTCGGCACATCCGAGAGCATGAGTTGTTGCGACTGTACGCCTAAAGCCCTCACGTGGTGCCTCGACCCGACGATTGGCCTGCTAATCATCAAGTGACGGGATATTGGTTTCTCCCTCCACCGGCGGGATGGCAGCCGACAGAAGAACTTTCCGCGTTTCTCGCGGCAGGCCCACGCCCCGTTTACATTGGTTTTGGGAGTATGATGTCGCGAGACCCACAGAAGACGACAGCACTCGTGATCGAAGCCCTCACCCAAAGTGGGCAACGCGGTATTCTGGCAGGGGGATGGGGTGCACTTGATGGCACAAGCCAATCTTCCGAGCGTGTGTTCTTTGCAGACAGCGTTCTCCATCAGTGGCTTTTTCCCCAAATGGCAGCAATTGTTCACCATGGTGGTGCAGGCACAACCGGGGCGGCATTGTGGAGCGGCGTCCCATCGATCATCGTGCCGTTCGGCTTCGATCAGGCTTTCTGGGGGCATCGTGTGGCAGCACTGGGCGTTGGGCCGCGACCACTGCCACGCCCAAAGCTTACAGCGGTCGGGTTGGCCGATGCCATTGAACGAACGGTACATAATCCACTGATGCACGAGCGTGCGACGCAACTGGGTGCGCAGATCCAGATGGAGCATGGTACGGCTCAAGCCATTGATCATATCCATCGGGTACTTTACAGGAGATAGATGGCAGAACGTACACTCACCACGCACTCGCGGTGCGGCCTATGTTAATTACTCGCCTGATGAACTTGCCGAAGAATTAGCTGCCGTAGCCCCGCTGAATGGCATGCCAAACTCATGATTGCTGTGTCACTCGCGGCGCTCCTATGGAGAGAGTATAATGTCGTCATGCAATGAGGCACGAGCAGGAGTACTACATGCGTACCCACGGTTGGCTGCGCTAGATTATCCTCCCGGGATTATTGCTGGTCTTTGAGTCGGCACTCATATTCGAGATCTTCGTCATCTGTTCACGGCAGATCGGAATCCAGATGCCCGAACGGGCGACGGTAACGGCAATGGTAGGGGTTGTGTTTAGTTGCATCACGGGCAGTCTCTACAGGCGCCGACCGCGGCAGCACTAATCCGACATACCGGTAAGCAACAATGCCCCTGGCCGAAGTTGACCAGGGGCGATTTATGTCCATAGAGCCCCATTCTAGCGGAGGTTACATATGACTACATCGAACAAGCAGACATTCCCGCCAACGTCGAAACGGCCCGTGACCGATACCTACCATGGCAGCACGGTGGTCGATGAGTATCGTTGGCTAGAGGATGCCGATGATCCTGCAGTGCGGGAATGGACCGCTGCTCAGAATCGCTATACGCGCACGGTTTTAGATGCTATCCCGGCCCGTGCATCTGTCCATCAGCACTTGCACGAGTTATATACCGCCAGTTCGGCGGATTACTATGTGCTGACCAAGCGTGGCACGACGCTCTTTGCGATCAAGTTTCAGCCACCCAAGGAACAACCGCTGCTCGTTACGCTCCAATCAATGGACGATCTCGCTTCTGAGCGCGTGATCCTTGATCCAGCCGCACTTGATCCCAGCGGTAATACCACGATCGACTTTTATGTGCCATCGCGCGACGGCAGTATCGTTGCCGTATCGCTGTCGGAGAATGGCAGCGAGGAAGGCACGCTGCACCTGTATGAGACCGCCACTGGCCGCGAAGTTGGTGATCTGATTGCGCGTGTGACCTATCCCACGGCCGGCGGTGATATGGCGTGGAACGCGGACGGCACCGGCTTTTTCTATACCCGGTACCCGCGCGGTGACGAGCGACCTCCGGAGGATCGCAACTTCTTCCAACAGGTGTATTTTCACCGGCTTGGCACGCCCACGGAGCAAGATACGTACGAAATTGGACGGGAATTTCCACGCATTGCCGAAGTGGAGCTGCGTCCTTCGGAGGATTATCGCTATCTGCTTGCGACGGTAGCGCATGGTGATGGTGGCGAATATGCCCATTTTCTGCGTGATCATGCGGGACGTTGGAGCCAAATGACACGCTTCGAGGATCAGATGACGCACGTTGAGTTTGGCGCGGATGATGCGTTGTACCTCCTATCGCGGAAGAACGCCCCACGCGGTATGGTGCTGCGTCTGCCACTCGCTACACCCGATCTTGCACACGCCGAAACGGTGATCGTGCAGGGCGAGGATACGATCCAAAGCTTTACGCCAACGGCATCGCGACTTTACGTAACGGAACTGACCGGTGGTCCGTCGCACATTCATGTGTACGGGTACGATGGCAACGATCAAGCTGTGCTCCCACTGGAGCCGGTCTCATCGATTGGGCAGGTGCTCCACCTTGATAACGATACCATTGTGTTTCGCAGCACCAGCTTTATCACGCCACCTGCCTGGTATCGCTTCGATCCCGCTGATGAAGAGCCGGTCAAAACTGCACTCATTGTCACATCGCCCGCCGATTTCAGTGATGTGGAGGTCACACGCGCGTTTGCAACCTCCCAGGATGGCACACAGGTCCCGCTCAATATCATGCACCGCAAAGGCCTTGCGCTGGATGGCACCAATCCGACGATTTTGTATGGCTACGGCGGCTATGGCATCAGCCTTACTCCCACGTTTAGTGTACGACGGCGGCTCTGGCTGGATTATGGCGGCGTGTATGTGATCGCTAATTTGCGTGGTGGCGGTGAGTATGGCGAGGATTGGCATCTCGCAGGCAAGCTGACCAGAAAACAGACGGTGTTTGATGATTTTATCGCTAGCGCCGAGCACTTGATCGACATTGGCTATACCCAACCCGCGAAATTGGCGATCGAGGGCGGTAGCAACGGTGGCTTGTTAATGGGCGCGGCGCTCACGCAACGTCCCGATTTATTCAGGGCCGTCATCGCGTTCGTTGGCATCTACGATATGCTACGAGTCGAACTTGATCCAAATGGTGCATTCAACGTCACCGAGTTTGGGACGGTTCAGAACCGCGAGCAGTTTGAAACGTTGTACGGGTACTCACCATTTCATCGGGTTGTTGATGGCACCGCCTATCCCGCTGTGATGTTTGTCGCCGGCGAGAATGATGGGCGCGTTAATCCGGCCAACTCGCGCCGCATGACGGCCCGCCTACAAGCGGCGACGACCTCTGGCCGACCGGTGCTGCTGCGGACAAGCGCGAGTGCCGGCCATGGTATGGGTACGGCGCTCAATGAGCGGATTGCCGAGGACGCAGATGTGTTCGTGTTTTTGGTTGATCAACTGGGGATTGCACTGTAATTCATGAGCACTCGGGTGCTTTGCCTTCGGCTTGTCCCTATGCTATACTTCCACATGGTGCAATGCACCGTAATACACACAACCGGGGACAGCGGTGGATCCCTGCCGTCGTATCGGTACACACCGGCTGAATGAACTGGTTGGCGGATAGATACCTTATAAGGGAGCGAAACACAGTGGCACAGGCACAAGCAGAAACCGAACAACGCGTTATATCGATGCGCGAGTTATTAGAGGCGGGCGCCCAGTTTGGTCACCAGACCAAGAAGTGGAACCCAAAGATGCGCCCCTATATTTTTACCGAGCGTAATGGCATTCATATCCTCGATCTGGTACAAACTATTCCGGCCGTGCAAGAGGCCTATGAGTTCATTGCTGATTTGGTGAGCCGTGGACAGAAGGTCTTGTTCGTCGGCACGAAAAAGCAGGCCAGTGACATTATCGAAGAAGAAGCGACCCGCGCCAACCAGTTGTATGTGACCAATCGCTGGCTGGGCGGGACCCTGACCAACTTTACGACCATCAAGACCCGTCTGCAATATCTAGCGCAGCTGGAAGCACGCCGTGACCGGGGTGATTTTGCCAAGCTGACCAAGGCTGAGGGGTTGCGGCTGGAAGACGAGATCACAAAGTTGTTACGCGTCTTTGGCGGCTTGAAAAATATGGACCGCTTACCCGCCGCATTGTTCATCGTTGATCCCCATCGTGAAGAACTGGCGGTGACCGAAGCACAAAAGCTCCGTATCCCAATTGTGGCGATGGTCGACAGCAATTGCAACCCGGACGTGATTGATTATGTGATCCCTTCCAACGATGATGCAATTCGCGGTATTCGGCTCATTGCCAAAAAGATGGGTGATGCTGCAGTCGAAGGTGCCCAACGTCGCCAGGGTCGTTACGAGGGCCAGGACGACCAGATGGAAGCCATCGCCGAGTAACACGTCGTATTTTTCGGTGGGGCGATCGCGCAGGCTGCCGATCAGCCCCATTTTCATGTATCTAAGCAGGCGCACAGCGCTGTCAGGAGAGCAAACAAGTGGCGATTTCGATGGATCAGGTTAAGGAGCTTCGCGAGCGAACCGGCGCGGGGCCCATGGAATGCAAAAAAGTGTTGGAGCAGGCCAACGGCGATATGGAACAGGCTCTTAATATCCTGCGTGAAAAAGGGCGTGAGATCGGCGATAAAAAGCGGACACGTGAGGCGCGTGAAGGCCGGATCGAGACGTATGTACACCCCGGCAATCGGGTTGTCGCACTGGTTGAATTGAATTGTGAGACCGATTTCGTTGGTCGCAACGAGGCCTTCGTCCAGCTGGCCAAGGATATTGCACTCCACGTTGCGGCGGTCAACCCTACATATCTGTCCAAGGAAGACGTGGACACTGCGGGGCAAGCAGAAGCGGCCAAGTCACCCAAGTTTTATGAAGAGAATGTGCTGCTTGAGCAGCCATTTATCAAGCAGCCAAGCTCAACGATTGGCGAGATGGTCCGTGATACAATTGCTAAAACACGTGAAAACATTGTGGTGCGGCGCTTCGTTCGTTACGAAGTGGGGGAATAAGGTTGATATAGCGGGTCGAACATTGTTCGGCCCGCTATGCTTACCGCTATTATGGGCGAAGCAAAATATAAACGCGTGCTCCTGAAGCTTAGTGGCGAGGCGCTAGCTGGTGAACGAGGCTATGGCGTCGATCCGGTGGTTGTAGGCTACCTGGCGAAGGAGATGCAACTGGTCTTGGAGCGCGGCGTACAGCTTGCCGTTGTGCTGGGCGGTGGCAATATTTGGCGTGGTGCGCCGGCGATTGCCGGTGGCATGGATGCCCCGCAGGCCCATTATGCCGGTATGCTTGCGACCATTATTAACGCCCTGGCGCTACAAGATGCGCTTGAGCAGCACGGCATCTTTACGCGGGCCATGACTGCCATTCAAATGCCCGAGGTCGCCGAGCCTTTTATACGACGGCGGGCGCTGCGCCATATGGAAAAGGGGCGGGTCGTCTTATTAGCCGGAGGTACCGGCAATCCGTACTTCACCACGGATACCGGGGCTGCCTTGCGGGCTGCCGAGCTTGGCGCTGAGGTGATCTTGATGGCGAAACACGGTGTCGACGGCGTATATAATGCTGATCCACGTCGTGATGCTTCTGCCCAAAAGTTCGATGTCTTAAGCTATAGCGAGGCCATCAGTCGCAGCTTGAAAGTTATGGACAGTACTGCGCTCACCTTTTGCAATGATAACGACATTCCAATGGTCGTTTTTAACATGTTCGTGCCCGGCAACGCTGCTCGTATTGTCGATGGGGAGCAGATTGGTACGCTGCTCCGGCGCGCGTAACGTAGCGGGCATGCTTTACGACGGCGTATGCAGGTGAAAGGAGTTTGCTCGTGGTCAAAGAAACACTGAACGATGCTGAATCAAAGATGAAGAAGTCGATTGATGCGCTACGACATCATCTGAGTAGTATTCGTACAGGTCGTGCCGCTCCCGCTCTGGTTGAGCAGATTCATGCAGAGTATTATGGCTCCTCGATGCCGATCAACCAGCTTGGGAGTGTGTCAGCTCCAGATGCACGCTCGCTTGTGATTCAACCCTGGGACCAGGGCGCACTCAAGGCGATTGAAAAAGCGATCCAGAACTCGGACCTGGGGATTAATCCCACGAACGATGGACGCGTCATTCGCTTGGTCATCCCACAGTTGACCGAACAACGCCGCAAGGATTTGACCAAGCAGGTCAAAAAAGCTGTCGAAGAGTCAAAGGTGGCGCTGCGTAACGTGCGGCGTGATAGCCAAAACGAGCTCAAAAAGCTGGAAACCGACAAGCAGATTACGGCCGACGATCTGAAGCGGGGTCAAGAAAAGCTCCAAGAGTTGACTGACCGCTACACCCGTGAGATGGATCATATTGGCTCCGCGAAGGAAGCCGATATCATGGAAGTTTAATTGAAGGAGATGGCCGGGCCGCAGCACATCGCAATCATCATGGACGGCAATGGGCGGTGGGCCAGAGGCCGTGGTCTGCCTCGGCTGGCAGGCCACCGTCAGGGTACCGAAAATGTTCGGCGGATCGTGCGCGAGGCCAAAGATCAGGGGGTCCGTTATCTCACGATCTACGCCTTCTCGACTGAGAACTGGAAGCGTCCCGGCCCTGAAGTACGGGGCTTAATGATGCTTCTAGGCGAGTTTATTGATCGCGAAACCGCAAATCTCCATGCCGAGGGCGTACAAATCAAGCATCTTGGGAGCTTTGAAAACGTCGCGCCGCGCTTGGAGCGAAAAATCCATGATGCGGTTGAGTTAACGCAGCACAATACGCTGCTCACACTGGCGGTCGCTTTTAATTATGGCGGTCGCGCCGATATCGTGAATGCGGTGCGTGAGTTGATCGGCGCGGGTGCAACTGCTGAGGACATCACCGAAGATACTATTTCGCAGCATTTGTATACCCATGATATGCCCGACCCGGATTTGATTATTCGGACGGGCGGCGATTTCCGCCTATCGAACTTTTTGATCTGGCAGGCGGCTTACAGTGAATACTACATGACCCCAATTTTTTGGCCTGATTTCGGAGTGGCCGAATTTCGTGAAGCGATCCACCAATATGGACACCGCGAACGCCGCTTCGGAGCCCTCCCCGAAGCCTCGCCGAACATTAAGTAACCTCACCCAACGCATCCTCAGTTCGGTGGTGCTACTACCGGTGCTGGCGGCTGTGTTGTGGCTTGGTAACTGGTGGATTGTTGGAACCGTGCTGCTCGTCGTGCTTCTTTCGCTCTATGAACTCTATGGGCTCTTTAAATCCGGCGGCTACCGGCCCCATCCGGTTGGTTACCTTGTCGCAGTCGCCCTGGTGGTGGTCGCGGTTGTTCGAAGCTATGGTGGGCCGGACTTGCTTGCTCCCGTTGTAACGTTGGCGATCATCCTCACACTAATTGTCGAGCTTGCCGCTCCTGATCTGACGGGAGCACTGCCTAACTGGTTATCTACCTTCGCTGGCAGCTTGTACGTGCCGTGGTTGCTGGTCCACTTTATTTTGCTCCGCAGCTTACCGCAAGGTGCCGCCTGGATCGCAGTGGCACTGGCGATCACGTTTGCCAGTGATACCGGGGCCTATTTCGTCGGGCGCCGCTTGGGTCGTCGCCGCATGGCCCCCGTTATTAGTCCGAATAAAAGCTGGGAAGGCGCAGTTGGTGGCTTGGTCTTTGGCATGCTCGGTAGTATGTTAGCGGTAGAGCTATTACATTTGCCGATCAGCCTGCCCATAGCCGGCATGCTCGGTGTGCTCGGCAGTCTGGCAGGGCAGGCCGGCGACCTAGTGGAGTCACTGATCAAACGGCAGGTCGGGGTTAAGGACTCAGGTAAGTTGATTCCTGGTCATGGTGGGCTGCTTGACCGTGTTGACAGCCTGCTGTTTACGGTCCCGGTCCTCTACTATCTAGTCGTTTGGTTGACGCACTAGATCCATTCCGGTACACTTCCTATGCTGTCTACCTGATCCTACAGGTGGCATGCACATGGCACGAGGAGACCTCTATGTCGTTTGGTTGGCTCTGGTATCTATCAGTTATTCCGGCCCTCGGCTTGCTGGTCTTCGTCCATGAACTCGGGCATTTCCTGGTTGGTTTACGAATGGGTGTCACGATCGAAGAGTTCGGTTTTGGCTATCCGCCGCGTATGCTAACTCTGTTCCACTATCGCGGTGTTCCTGTTACGCTCAACTGGTTGCCACTCGGTGGGTTTGTTCGGTTCGCGGGCGAAGAATCAAATTTCGACGACCCCCATAGTTTAGCGGCTGCTTCACCGCCTCGCCGTATCCCGATTATGGCTGCCGGTGCCATTATGAATATTTTGGCGGCCATTTTCATTTTGGCACTCCTAGCACCCTTTGGCACCCCGGAAAATGTTGGTACCGTCTCGGTTGCTTCAGTCAACCCAGGCTCTCCGGCCGACGGTGCGTTGCAAAAGGGTGATAAATTAAAAGAAGTTGCACACCAGCCGGTCGATTCGCAACGTACGCTGCTCGCGGCGATCAAGGCCCATCAAGGTCAAAAAACGACCTTTACGATTATCCGGGACAACCGCGAACAAGAAGTCAATCTGACACCACGATTGCCCTCGGAAGCGGCGGTGCGGGATGGTGCGGTCGGCATTGGGATTAAGATGCTGACCGAGGATGTGACCGGGACGCGCAATATTGACCAAATCCGCAATCCCCTAAGTGCGTTATGGTTCGGTGTGACCGAAACCTTCCGGCTCTTTGGCAGTATGTTGACTGGCCTCGGGATCCTGGTTGGTTCGCTCTTTGGCTTAAGCGCGAAACCGGAGGGCGGTGTTGCCGGACCCGTCGGTATCGCACGGCTTACCGGCGAAGTCGCTCGCACCGGCGGCCTGCGCGGTTTGTTGCGCTGGACGGCGGTGTTGAGCGTTAACCTTGCCTTGATCAATCTGTTGCCGATCCCGGCCTTGGATGGGAGCCGGATTGTGTTTGCCTTGATCGAATGGATTCGCGGCAAGAAAGTGCCACCGCAGCGCGAAGCCATGGTGCATGCCGCCGGTATGATGTTGTTGCTGGGCTTAATGCTCCTGATCACCTTCACCGATGTCAGCAACTGGCTACGTGGCCATGATGCCTTCGGGGGCTAGTATGCCGCTGATCAAGGCCAGTGAAATTGGCGAGTATGTATATTGCCATCGCGCTTGGTGGCTACGCGAGGTCGTCGGCGAGATCCCGGCCGGACGGTCCCGACGAGCGCGTGGCACCAGAGCACATGCGCGCCATCATGCCGTGGTATGGCGCTCACGGCTCCTGCTAGGGCTTGGCTTGCTGTTGCTGGTCGCCGGGCTCTTGACACTGCTGCTGCACTAATGGGCTGGCTTTTGCTGGTTCTGGCCCTGCTCAGCCTGCTCCTAGCCTTATGGTCGCGACGTCGTAGCGGTTTGCCCTGGCAGCGGGTCGTGTATCAGGATACCGACTGGCAACGTAACGACCGGCCGTTGATTGCACGTCAGTATGATCTGGTAGGCAAACCCGATTATCTGCTGCAGGTACGTGGCAGCTTGATTCCGGTTGAGGTCAAACCGGAGCGCCAAGCGCCCGCACCATACCAATCCGATTTGATGCAACTTGCCGCGTATTGCTTGCTAGTGGAAGCCACAACCGGCCGGTCGCCGAAGTACGGCCTCTTGCGCTACGCGACACAAACCTTTAAACTACCCTACACGCGTGCCGTGCGCCAAGAACTCATCATTCTGCTCCAGGCAATTAAACATGATCGTCAGGCACCTGATGTGGCGCGTTCGCATGGAAACGCTGCGCGCTGTCGCGGATGCGGCTTTGCTTCTAGTTGCACGGATTCACTAGTGTGAATGTGCTTGATCGGGTGGCAATGCTGGACCAATTACGGGCTTTTTTGGTCGGCCAACAATCGGTGGTCAGCCTCGCCCGTTGGGCGTTCGATCAGTTCTATGCCGAAGCTGAAGGCAAGGTGAGCTATGAAGCAGGCTACCGTTCTATCCTGGCGCAGACCCTGGATGATCTGATGTTTGGAGACGATCCTCACTTCCAGATCGCACGCACGGAGGTTGAGCATATGGTGCAGCAGCTTGAAACGGCAATGTATCGCGAGGATAGTGACATCGATGATGAGCTTGAAGATGAACCTGACGTTGATGTTGATGATGAGTAGCCAATGATGAAAATCCAGCAGCATCCACGTATGAAAGACGTGCTGGTCGGTGATGATGTACTATGTCATGGCCGCCAGCTCTATGCTCGGGTTGAAGAAGTATTTCCGGCGGCGGTGTGCGTGCGCTTGTTGCAACTGCAGCAAACCCTACACGGACTACGCCTGTTCGTTGCACCACAGCTTTGGGGTGCTGACGAGATCGAGAATCTGAGCGTATGCCGTTACTGCGGCAGCCGCGATGTCTTTACCGAAGCGGGTGCAGGGATTCCTTATCGCGCCTGCGCGACCTGCCGCAGTGTGCAAAACGTGTATGTGTCTGATGCATTAACAGATCATGTTTCGTATTGAAGTTACCAAAGACTATTTAGGGTTCGCCGCTGCGCATTTCATTACGATCAAGGGTAAATGCGAGCGCTTACATGGCCATAACTATCAGGTATGGGTTGAGCTCGAAGGCGATCTTACCGACGATGGCTATGTATGCGATTTCGTTGAGTTGAAGCAGTTCATTCATCGCGAGTGCCAACTGCTTGACCACCGCGTCCTCTTGCAAACCGAAAATCCTCTGCTCGTGATCACTGCAGTGGGCAATAGCATCAACGTGCGCTATGGCGAGCAGCATTATTGCTTTCCTGCTGCCGATGTCGTCCTGCTACCGCTCCATAACACGACTGCCGAACTGTTAGCCGAGCATCTAGCCCATAAGCTCGCCACACAATTACCGGCGCAGGACATGGTTGATGTTCAGCGCTTGGCCGTCTGGGTAGCAGAGGGTCCGGGGCAACGTGCCTGCGCCCAGCTCTTGCTCAGCCGTTGACATCCCCTGCTTCGCACCGTATACTCTCTTAACTGTTTTCGGCTGGGTGCAGCCTGGGAGGGTCATATGGCGCAGACACGCCTGGTGATTGCAGATGATGAGTCCTTGATTCGGATGAACCTCAAGGAAACGTTGGTTGGGTTAGGATATCTGGTGGTCGGTGAAGCCGGCGATGGCGTGAGCGCAGTCAACTTGGCACGCGAGCTACGACCTGACCTAGTGGTGATGGACATCAAGATGCCGAAGCTGGATGGTATTCAGGCCGCTGAAGTCCTGACGCAGGAACGGATCGCGCCCGTCCTGTTGTTGACGGCCTATAGTGATCGCGAGTTGGTTGATCGCGCTTTGAACGCAGGCGTCGTGGCCTACCTCGTCAAGCCATTCCGCGATGTCGATCTGGTGCCGCATATCGAAGTAGCGATGGCGCGCTTTGCCGAGCTCCGCTCGCTCGACAAGCAGCTTGGTGATTTGCGCGAGGCGATGGAAACGCGCAAGGTCGTGGAGCGTGCCAAGGGCTTGTTAATGGAGACCCAGGGCCTGAGCGAGACTGAAGCGTTCCGCCGTATCCAGCAACTGTCGATGAATACTCGTAAGCCGATGAAGGAGATCGCGCAAGCGTTGTTGCTGGCCAGCCAAATCGAGAAATAAGTGAAGCCGCAGCTCGCCCTCTTTGGGCTTCTCCTCCTGGCAGCGTTGCTAGGAGGCATCCTCGCCCTCGGTGCTGAACACGCCTCACTGGCCCTCGCACCTGCTCCCACGCCCACGGTCTCGCCCGTGCCAACTCCGCTCCCGACCCCACTGCCGATGATTGTCGAACCTGCCACCGTCCTGCCAACACCGGCTCCCACACCGTTACCTGCTGATGCTCAAGGCCAACAGGTCGCTCAACTCACGCAACAGGTCGCTCAGCAAGAAAGCCTGCTCTTGGTAATGCTGGCGCAGCAGCACCTTGCCTTGGCGCATGAAGCGTTAGGAGCGAATGACCTCGTTCGGGCCAATCAGGAGCTCGTGGCGGCTCACGCTGCGCTAGACCACGCCTTTGAACGTGCAGCAGAAGAGTTAAAGCAGGTGATCGACAATGAGCGGCACGAAGTCAGCCGCGTCCGCGCCGATTTGTATATCGCTCCCGAGGGATTGGATGACCGGATCCGGACGATGCAAGATCAACTGCTAGCACTGGTACCCTGACCTCAGCTCCTCATAACTGGCTTTCAATGCTCCCTATAGCCGAACATACTACGTCACGCTGGTACTTGTCGCCCATAACCATGGTTGTCGATAACGGGTAAGATACGTTGGCAGTGATCCATATCCGGTATGGGGAGCAGATATATGTGTGGCACAATTGACATGATGAGTGTCGTTTCCCCGTGACCAAGCGGACGATAATGTACGTTGACGAAAGCTCGCAGCTCGCCCGGTTACACCAATTTCTATCGTGGATCGTGCCCTGCAACTTGGCTTTTGGCATCATCGAGGCTGTTGCTTTTGCCGTCTTTCATGATCTCGCTACGGGCATCAGTACGGCGGTTCTCCTAGGAGGTAGTGTCGTGCTGATGCGGGCACGAGTGCTCGTCCGGCGTGGCCGTTTGAAAGATGCCATCGTGACGATCTGTGCGACGCTCCTTGGGGCAAGTGTCCTAATCGTGCTCCTGCAGCCTGCCTTGCAAGCAACTCTGGCATGTATTCCGCTTTTGGCGGTAGCACTTGCCCTGCCCTACCTGAGCGGACGTGCACTGCGCGTGCTGATCGCCAGCGCTTTGGCAACGACGGTCGTCGTGGTCTGTTGCGGTGAGCTTATGCCATCGGCATCGCACTTGCCAGCATGGTTTGTCGCTACCTTTCACACTAGTTCGCTGACGGCGACCATTGCCCTAGTACTCCTGCTCTTATGGCAATTCAGCAGCCGCCTTACTGCCACACTTGGTCGTACGCAAGCGGCCGAGGAACGGTATAGCCTTGCTGCTCAAGGCGCGAATGATGGACTCTGGGATTGGGATCTCAGAAGTGACGAGGTGTACTATTCGCCACGTTGGAAAGAGATGCTGGGGTCCACAGAAGGCGACATTGGAACGAGCCCCGAAGAATGGTTCTGTCGGATCCATCCTGCAGACTGTGCACGCGTCAGAACCGAAATTGCGGCGCACCGAGAGGGCTTGACACACCATTTTGAGAGCGAACTTCGTATGATCGATGCCTCCGGCCACTACCGCTGGATCTTGTCGCGGGGTTTGGCTGTCCGGGATGCGGATGGCAGGGCGTTGCGCATCGCCGGTTCACAAACGGATATGACTGGGCGTAAGCAGGTTGAGGAAGCGCTACGCGACAGCGAGGAGCGCTTTCGGCAGGTCACCGAGCATGTGCGTGAGGTCTTCTGGATGCGGGAGGTCTCAAGCGGCCTCCTGATCTATGTCAGCCCAGCTTATGAGGAGCTCTGGGGGCGCAAGTGCTCTGCACCATCGGTTGCGCTCGAAGCCTGGCTCGCAGCGATCCACTCCGATGATCGTGCGCGCGTTGAGCAGGCCATGCAGACGAAGCAGACCACTGGCACGTACGATGAGGAGTACCGTATCCTCCATTCTGATGGCACGCTGCTCTGGATCAAGGACCGCGCCTTTCCCGTCCAGGATGCGGCCGGGCAGGTCTACCGCGTGGTTGGCATCGCTGAGGACATCACCGGGCCGCGCCAAATAGCAGAGGCGCTCAACGTAGCCAAGGATGCCGCCGAGGCTGCCAATCTTGCTAAGAGCGAGTTCCTGGCGACCATGAGCCACGAGATCCGCACACCCATGAACGGTGTCATTGCGATGATCGAAATGCTCCTCGCGACACAGCTCACGGCCAAGCAGCGTGAATATGCCGATATCATACGCCTTTCCGGCGATGGCCTCCTTCGTTTGATCAATGATATCCTCGATTTCTCTCGCATCGAGGCTGGCAAGCTTGACCTTGATGTTGACACCTTTGATCCACGTGGCCTGCTCGATGAGGTGACGAGCATGACTCGCTCGCGTGCGCTCAACCAGGGCCTCAAATTGCGGACGAGTGTAGACTCGTCGGTGCCGGCACAGCTATGTGGTGATGGCTACCGACTGCGCCAGGTGTTGTTGAATCTCGTTAGCAACGCGGTCAAGTTTACTGAGCAAGGCACGGTCGACATTGAGGCCAGCGTTGACCGGACGGACGGTCAGCAGGTGTGGATCCACTTTGCGGTGCGCGATACAGGCGTCGGCCTCGGCCCTGTAGCGCGTGTCCAGCTCTTCCAGCCTTTTACGCAGGCCGATAGTTCGATGGCGCGGAAGCACGGCGGAACAGGCCTGGGCTTGGCGATTTCTCAGCGCTTGATCGAGTTGATGGGCGGCGTGATCGAGGTGGCAAGCGTCGAGGGCGAGGGCAGCACCTTCACCTGCCGCGTGCCGTTCGCATATGCTAAAGGACTGATCCCTTCGGTGCCAACAGGCGACCTTACAGGCATTGTGACGCTCCCGCAGGTGCAAGTCGATCCGGGGGTAATGATCCTGGTTGTGGAAGACAACCCTGTCAACCAACGCATCACACGGATGCAACTCGAAAAGCTTGGTTATGGTGTCGATGTGGCAAGCAACGGGCGCGAGGCGCTACGCGTGCTGGCGGAAGCACAGGGTACTACACCCTGGGGCCTCGTGCTGATGGACTGCCAAATGCCGGAAATGGATGGCTTCGAGGCGACGGCAGCGATCCGGGCTACTGAGCACAGCACGGGCTTGCATTTGCCCATCGTCGCACTCACCGCCAACGCTCTACTAGGCGACGTTGCGAGATGCCTACGAGCCGGTATGGATGACTACCTTGCGAAGCCGGTCGGACTTGATGAGTTGCGTGCCACGATTGAGCGCTGGGTAGCAGCCTCCGCCCCCCGGCGAGATCCGGCGCCTGCTCCACAGTACCTAATGCCAAAGGCAGCGACACTCGACCATGCGATGCTCAATGAGTTGCGCGGGCTACAAGAAGAAGGCATGCCCGACCTTTTGAGCGAATTGGTGGATCTGTTTATGGATGAAGCACCACGCTTGATCACGGCTATACGAGCTGCGATCACAATGGGTGATGCGGGCGCGCTGCGTGTTGCCGCTCATACACTTAAAGGCTGCAGCAGCAACCTGGGCGCGCTGGTGTTGGCGGGTGAGTGCAAAAAGCTTGAGGATCTGGGTCGCGGGGGAGCACTCGGTGATGCCCCACGCGGCTTCGAGGCTGTTGAGATGGAATACGCGCGAGCCGCCACCGCACTCCGGCAGGAGCGAGCCACGCTTACGAGTGACGCGTAAGCCGATGGCAAAGGCCGACTACCCATAGCTCAAACGTTTCGAGCCGCACCAGTGCCGCGCATAGCGCATAGACCCCGGCGCCAATTGCGCCACCCGCAAGCAGTTCCACGAGTGCCCAGCTATGCGTCGGGGGATCACCCATCAGCCAGCGCAGGAGCGCGATCCCGCACCCCATCCCCAAGCTGGCCAGCATTCCCTTCGCGAGCGCTTCTCCTAGTCGTTGGCCAACCAACGCTCCCAAATAGCGGTGCGTTAGCACGAGCATGATCAAGGCGTGCATCGTCCACTGCGCGACGTTGGCGGCAATCAAGCCGTACATCCCAAAGCGGCCTACGCTGCTTAAGGCCACGACGAGATAGGTTACGATCGCCGCTCCTTGGACCAGATTGGGCAGCAGAGTGTTTTTCCGCGCATAGAAGGCGAAGATCAACGGCTGGTCGATTGCTGCGGCGATCATACTCGGCACATACAGCAACAGCGCCAGGGTCGTGACCCCAGTGTCGACATGTGTGAAGGCCCCGCGCTCAAATAGGACCATGATGATCGGTCGCGCGAGCACGCCTAGCCCCACCGCTGCCGGTAGGATCAGCAATAGCACGGCCTTCAGGCTAAGGGCCAAGGTCCTGCGGTAGGCACCTAGATTGTTGGGATCGACCCCCTGCCGCGACAGGGTCGGCAAGGCTGCCAAGGCAATCGCACTAGTGATGACGCCCATGCCAAACTGAATCAAGGTAGTGGCATAACCCATGATCGCAGCCGCGCCACGCTGCGGCACGCCGGATGCCAGCCGCCGGTCAACGACCGTGCCGATCACCGAGAAGCTAATCCCCACCACCACCGGCGCATACAAGCGCAAAATTCGCCGTACCTCCGGCTGGCGTAAGTTCAAACTCGGCCGGAGTGGTATACCACGGGCAGTCGGCAGCAACAACACAACCTGGGCTAGTGCCCCGATCATCATGCCCAAAGCCAGACTCAGAATTCCCAGCTGGCGATGTAAGAGCAATGCACAGGCAATCATGCCGATGTTAAACAAGCTGATCGCGAAGGCCGGTAACAAAAACTTATGCCGTGCTTGAGATAATCCCGTTAGCAAACCGGTGAGCGCCATAAACAACAGCGCCGGTGCCATCCATCGGATCAAGCCGGTCGCAAGCGGGCGAATGATTAAGCCATTGGGCTGTGTGCTCGTGAGCAACATTCCAAGCTGCGGCGCCAGGAGCCAGATGACGCTGATCGCGAGGCTGATCACGAGGCTGATCATGGTAAAGATCGTCCCAGCAACCCGGCCAAGCTCGTGGGGATCACGCTCCGCGAGCTCCGAGAAGACCGGCACCAGCGCGGCACTAACCAGGCCACCGACCAGGAAATCATACATGGTGTTCGGCACTGCCGAGGCAATCACATACGCTGCGCTGTCCGGTGAAGCACCGAAGAGTTGCGCGATGATCGAGTTTCGCACTTGCCCCAGCACGCTGCTCATAATGTTGCCAAGCGCGATCAGAGCTGCGGCGACGGCGATACCCCGTCCAACTGCGTTGCTCCCCGTTGGCGTCGGGACCGTTGGTGCTGAAGGGCTATCAGTTACCGGCGAAGGTGTTTCAAGCATCAATGATCATAGTTCGCTTGGTTATGGGTTACACATGATGCAGACACGTCGTTATGCTGCTCCCGTCCTCTCAGTGGGCGTCGCGTAGCGCTCCTTAATCAATTCAATCAATTCAGTCGTGGAATGACCGGGTAGATAGGTGATGATCTCCACACGACCACCATACCCATGCACAACATCGGCTTCGGGCAATGGTTTACCCCCACCGGACGGCTGTGCTGCTGACAAGCTGTAGTCGCCACCTTTGACATAAATATCGGGCCGTAGCGCAGCTATGAGCTCTTCGGCGGTAGATGTGTCAAACAGCACCACTGCATCAACGGGCCTCAGCGCCGCAAGTAACGCGCCACGCTCGGCCTCGGCCACGAGTGGTCGCAGTGGACCTTTGTTGCGACGCGTTGAGGCATCGCTGTTAACTCCGACGATCAAGCGATCACCCAGCACACGCGCCGCCGTTAGGTATTGGAGATGACCATAATGCAGCAGATCGAAGACCCCGTTGGTGAAAACCACAACCTCGCCTGCGAGCCTCCACCCAGCGCGTAGTTTCTGTAGCGCAGGGAGGGCATAGATCAGCGGCGACGGGGTCATGATGACTCGGTCAGGAGGTCAGCGAGCGTCAGGACTGCGTTGCCGAAACGACGTACAACCAGCCCCGCCGCATGGTTGGCCAAGTCGGCGGCCTCAACTGGCTGCCAGCCGGCTGCCAGGGCCAGGGTCATGACGGCAATAAAGGTGTCGCCCGCGCCGGTCGTGTCCGCAACTTCGACGCGACGGGACGGAATATGCGTATAGGGTAGGTCGTGACCACGTATGGAGAGGCCAGCACTGCCACGCGTGACGATCAACAGCTCGACCTCAAGCTCATGCAGCATAGCCTCGCACGCATCGCGGAAATCGTCTTCGCTGAGGAGTGTGCGTCCCAAATGGTGCTGTGCTTCGTGATTATTACAGCGGAGCAGCGACGCGCCACGATACTTCGCGAGTTCGCCCTGAGCATCGACCGTCACAAGCACCTTATGTGCCCGGCACTCAGCGATCAGTTGTGCCACTAATTCCGGCGTCAGCAGCCCGCTCAGGTAATCCGAGCATAAGACTGCTTCCACACACACAGCCTCGTTGCACAACAACGCTCCGAGCGAGGCCCCGATGCGCGGATGGATCGGCGTGCGCGAGATGCGGTCGATCCGCGCGATCTGCTGAGGAAAGCGGAGCAATCCTTCCGTGACAATGCGGGTTTTGACGGTCGTGGGACGGGTCGGATCGATCAGGACACAACGCGGCTCAACCCCCGCCGTGGTCAGCAGATCGAGCAGTTGGCGCCCCTCGGGATCGTCGCCCACGACCGATCCCAGCATCACCGGTGCTCCCAGAGCTGCGATGTTGTGTGCCGGATTCGCCGCACCGCCAGGCAACACCAACCGCCGCTCGAACTCGAGCACTGGAATGGGAGCTTCGCGTGATAAACGGGTAGCCGTCCCAAACAAATACTCATCAAGGACGACATCGCCCACGACCAGAACACGCGGTTGGGTGAGCTGTTGGAGATCGTGCGCCATTAGAGCTTCGGCAGCGTAACGCCGCTTTGTCCTTGGTATTTGCCTTGACGCTGATCATACGTGACGGTCGGCGTTTCGTCACCTTCGAAGAACAAAACTTGCGCTATACCCTCATTAGCATAAATACGTGCGGGTAAAGGAGTTGTATTAGATATTTCTAGCGTCACAAAGCCTTGCCACCCAGGCTCGAAAGGCGTTACATTCACTATTATACCACAACGTGCATACGTCGATTTTCCAACACATATTGTTAATACATTGTTAGGAATACGAAAGTATTCGACGGTACGAGCTAAAGCAAACGAATTAGGTGGGATAATACATTCTGGACCGCGAAAATCCACAAAACTTTTCGAGTCAAATCGTTTAGGATCAATAACGGTTAGCTCACCCGTGGCACTGGTGAAGATTTTAAATTCGTCGGCAACGCGAATGTCGTAACCGAAGGACGATACCCCATATGAGATCACTCCCTCGCGCACTTGATTCGCCGCGAAGGGCTCGATCATCCCTGTAGTTTCGGCCATGTGTTTGATCCAGCGGTCGGCCTTGATCGCCATCTATACCACTCCTGCTTTCGTGCTCTGACGCTGCTAGCATAGCAGGGAAGGCCCAAATCGGCAATGCGATACTGGTTAAAGAGCGGTGAAAAGTGGTGCGTGCGGTGGTTGCATTCTGAGCTGAAGATGGGTATTATGCTTGAACCTCGCACACTCCTTGGAGGAGCCAGATGAATCGATCCCTTCATTGGCGGCGAAGTAGCCCGATCTGGGTCGTCCTGCTTCTGCTGTTTTGCACCGCACCGCTATTGGGGCCGCGTTCAGCTTATGCTGAAGCCGCTCCTTTTAACCGCGTGCGCCCGCCTCGAACGCAAAGCGCTGCGATCAAGGATACAGAGATTGTCTCCGGTGAACTTGTAGTTCGTGTCCAGCCGGGGTTAGCGCTGAAGGCACTTGGCATCAAT
Organism: Herpetosiphonaceae bacterium; assembly: GCA_013821605.1. Classification (GTDB taxonomy): domain Bacteria; phylum Chloroflexota; class Chloroflexia; order Chloroflexales; family Kallotenuaceae; genus JACDGP01. The sequence continues at coordinate 4,370 of JACDGP010000052.1, read as the reverse complement.
AACGACCACCCAGCGTTTGGGGCGTTACTTGGACAAGCCGGGACGTTGCCGGCGGCAGCGCTGAGTGATGATACCTACCTGGTCAATGTGGGGACTGATGCCCACGTTGCCGACATGGTCGCGCAATTCGCGGCGAATCCTGCTGTAGCCTACGCCGAACCGGTGTATCGCTGGCATCTGCTGGCCGACAGGAGTATCCAACGCAACTCGAACGATCCGCTGGTCTCGCAACAATGGCCCATCGCCAAGATTCAGGCACCACAGGCTTGGGACGTCTCGGTGGGTGCCGACTCGCTCGTGATTGCGAGCCTCGACACCGGCGTGAATGCGCACCATCCTGATTTGGTGGGCAGAGTGCTGCCGGGCTATAACTTCGTCAGCAACAACACCAATACCAATGACGATGAATCGCATGGCACGTTCACCGCCGGAATCATGGCCGCCGCCGGTGATAACGGCGTCGGTGTCGCCGGTATGTGCTGGCGCTGCCGAATTTTGCCAGTCAAGGTATTGAACAACAAGGGCGAGGGCACGAATGTCGAAGCCGCTATGGGCATTCGCTGGGCCGTCGACCATGGTGCGCGGGTCATCAACATGAGTTTAGGTGGTCCCCACCCCTCGCAGTTTGATCACGACGCAATTCAATATGCGGTCAGCAAAGGCGTAGTCGTAATCGCCGCATCGGGCAACGAGGCCTATCCCGATAATCCGGTCGAATATCCCGCTGCCTATGACGAGGTTTACTCGGTTGGCGCGACTGATATCAACGATGTGCGCGCAGTCTTTTCCAACTACGGGCCGTACCTGGATATCAGCGCGCCGGGCGTCGATATTGTCAGCAGCGGGTCGGAAGATAATCTGAACGGCTATAACCAGTATAGCGGCACGTCGTTCGCGTCACCCTATGTCTCCGGGCTGGCAGCATTGCTCTTATCGATCAATCCGCAGCTTAACGACAAGGACGTACTGCGCATCATCTCGCAGACGGCCGATGACTTGGGTACCGCCGGTCCCGATGACTATTATGGCTTTGGAAGGATTAATGCCGGGCGAGCGGCTCAAGCTGTGCAAGCCACGCTGGCCCCCGCCCCACCGGCTACCGGCCAAGCGATCACGTTTCCCGAAACAAATCACACCCTCGCGGGCACCTTTCTGGATTACTGGAAGGGCAACGGCGGCTTGCCGGTCTTTGGCTTCCCCATCACTGAGCAGCATCCTGAGGTCACAGCGGATGGCAGTTTCCAAGTACAGTATCTTGAGCGTAACCGCTTCGAGTACCACCCCGAAAAGCAGGCCCCCTACAATGTGTTGCTGGGGCGCTTGGGTGATACAGTGCTGAAGCAGCAGGGTCGCGACTGGTTCACCTTTCCCAAAGCGCAGCCCGGCGGGGCTGGCTGCCAGTTCTTCGCCGAAACGCAGCATGCTGTCTGCGGTACCTTCCTCCAGTATTGGCAGGGTCATGGGCTGAACGACCCCAAATTAGACGCCTACGGGCGTTCGCTGCAGCTCTTTGGCTTACCGCTCTCCGAGCCGATGATGGAAACCAACTCGTCTGGCGATCACGTCATGACGCAGTGGTTTGAACGAGCGCGTTTCGAAGATCATGGGACGCAGGGTGTGCTGCTTGGCCTCCTGGGCGATGAGTTCGAGAAGGGATCGACGTCGCCGGGGGTGCCCTCTCCGGCACCTGGAACAACACCTCCGCCACCACCTCCCCCGAGCGCTTCGGCCGATTGCAATGGCATCGTGGCCCCGATCAGTGGTGGGGTTCTGCCCGCTAACTGCGTCAAGCAGGGTACCCCAGTCGAGATGAATATTAACGGCTTCCAGCCGAACGAGGAGATCGCATACTGGCTGACCGGGCCGGATGGAGCGGTCCATGGTGGCACCGATACCATTAACGTGGGAGCCACCGGTCAAACCGATGGCCTCGAATGGGATACGGCCAAGGTCACGCCGGGTTTGTGGTTCTGGGTTTTCGCGGGGAAGCAAAGCAAGCACCAGGCGATCATCTATATCAAAGTGTTGCAGCGCTAGCGCGGCACCGGCACGAAAACGGGCCAGGCACAAAGCCTGGTCCGTTGCTGTTTAAAGGGCAGTGGGCTAGGACTCGACCAGTGCATCCTCCATGGCTTGCACCGGTTCATCCTCCAACGTTGCCTCCTGGCTGCCATCGATAAACGGCGCGAAGTAGCGCAAGATCACGTCGCGCTGTTCCGCAGTGGTTTTCGCAATTTGCAGATTCTTGCGCAGGGCGGCAGCGCCGGGCAGTCCCACAAAGAATTGTCCGGCCAACTGCTTGGTCTTGTTGGTAGCGTGATGTTCGGGCATGAATTCAACCAGCATCTCAAGATAGCGCAACAAGAGCAACTGCTTGTCGGCGGGCATGGGCTGAAACGGCTGGAGACCATGGCGCAATTCATCGATCTGCCGAAAAATCCATGGGTTTGCCATGGCGCCGCGCCCGACCATGATGCCATCCACACCAGTGATACGCAGCCGTTCAAGGGCAGCTTCAGCGGTTACGACATCACCCGAGCCTATCACGGGGATGCTAACCGCGCGCTTAGCTGCCGCAATGCGTTCCCAATCGGCGCTACCACTATAGCCTTGTGCCTTGGTGCGGGGATGGAGCACGATGGCGTTCACGCCGGCCGCTTCGGCAATCTGTGCAGTTTGCTCATAGTTTAAAGAACTTTCATCCCAGCCTGCCCGAAACTTGAGCGTGACTGGGATCGTCACCGCCGCCCGCACCGCCCGCAGCAGGCGGTCGAGTTTGGGCAAATCCTTGAGCAAGGCCGAGCCGTGACCACCCCCCGTCACTTTCGGTGACGGGCAGCCGCAGTTAATATCCAGAATGTCCGCCCCTAGCGCCTCGACTTGGCGAGCAGCGCTAGCAACCAACTCCGGTTCATTGCCTGAGATTTGCATGGCCAGCGGTCGCTCTTCAGGAAGAAATTCGAGCAGGCGGTGACGAGCCAGGGCCTTGGGTGAAATACTAGCAGCGTTGGTCATCTCGGTTGTGACCAGCCCGAGGCCTCCTAACGACAAGAGCAGTCGCCGGAACACCGAGTCGGTAACGCCCGCCATCGGGGCCAACACGATGTTGGGTTGGACACGAATGTGCCCGATATAATAGTGGTCCGGTAAACTTTGGTACTCGTTCATGATCTTCCGCAAAAGGAATAGCAAGGCGCACAGCCATGGCTATGCCCGTCCTTTGCTCCGATGCAAGTATACCAGTCCCACCAGTATTTCACCACGATGGGGGAGTGATTCATCCGGTGCAGCCTGAAATTGACCTGATGGCAGCACATATTGTACAGTTAGCGAACGTGGGAGCGGGCTTCACAATGACATCTCGTAGCAACCTGCGCGCGCTCGCGATGCTTACAATTGTAGTCATCGCGCTGGTCGTGCTTGCATCTGGTCTTTCTCAGAGCCAGTTCCGGCCCATCACGCTTGGTAGCTACCAACCGGCTGGGGGCGTGGGTTCACCCCTCGGTAGCCCGGCATTCGGCCTCGTCCGACGTAGTGTAGCTGTCATCTTCCTGCTCGTACTGGGAGCGCTCTTCGTTTATGTTTTGGTCAAGTCGTCCGCAACCCGTCGTGAGTTGGCTAAGCGCGTCCTGACAGCCTTCGTTTTGCTGGTCTTGTTCTATGCATTGCTCACCCTCATTCAACACCTGCCGAAAGCAACGGATGAAGAAGTCTCCGTTGCTCCCGCACCGACAGTGGTTGCTACTCCGGCAGCAAAGCCCCCTGTTTTGGCACCGGTCATCCGTGAGCCACCAGCTTGGTTCGTTGGCGTGACCGGGGGCATCGTGATCATGGTGATCCTGGCGGCGATGTGGCTGGTTGTGCGGCAGCGGAACACGCTGGTAGAAGTTGAGCAGCCGGTGGAGGCAGAGCTTGTCGTGAAGGAGGCGCGTGGCGCGTTGGAGCAACTGCAGGCCGGAGGAAACGTCCGCGATGTCGTGCTACGCTGTTACCTAGAGATGAGTCGGGTACTAAGTGAGCGCCGGGCCATCCGGCGCGAGCAAGCGATGACGCCGCGCGAATTCGAGCAGCGGCTGGTGGCCGCTGGCATACGCGACGAGCACATTCGCCGTCTCACGCAGCTCTTCGAGCGTATCAGATACAGTGTCAAAACGCCCGACCGACGCGACGAAGACGAGGCGCAGGCCTGTCTAACGGCCATTATTGCTGCCTATGGCAGGTCCGCATGAAACAGCGCCTGTTCCTCCTAGGATTGGTCGCGCTGCTGGTTGGTACGCTGGCGCTTGTGATCACCGGCTATCTGCGTGTGCTGGCAGCCCCCCTATTTGTGGTCTATTCGACACTGCGGCTCGTGTTCGACAGCATCCCGC
>JACDGP010000194.1 GCA_013821605.1 Herpetosiphonaceae bacterium | reverse complement strand
GGTCGCAGCACCTGCATAATCTCCTTGGGCAGATTGAGCATCTAGCACTCCTTGGTCGGACGTGCTTGCAGCTTACCTGCCCATCTCGTTCTTGTCTAGCAAATGGATAAAGTCTAGAGAAGGAGTATTCCCAATGGCAAAAGTCATTCCCGGACGTTTTACGGCACAGACGGACGACGCGTTTGTTGTTTTCATTATTGGCATGCGGGTGAATAACTTCTTTGCCTTCCGCAGATGGATTGCCACTGCGATGGCGATGGGACCGATGCTGCGTACCCTCTTCCAGCATCCTGAGAAGGGCATGTTAGGTGGACAGGTCTGTTTCTATTGGCGGGGCGTTGCGCTTGTTCAGTACTGGCGCTCCTTTGACGATCTGGAGAAATTTGCCAGGGACCAAAGCGATCCACACCTGGAAGCCTGGCGTCGTTTCAATAAAAACATTGGCACTGATGGCAGTGTTGGCATCTGGCACGAAACCTTTCTGGTCGAGGCCGGGAAGTACGAGGCAGTCTACGGGAACATGCCCATCTTTGGCCTGGCAGCCTCAACGAAGCACGTTGCCGCCACCGGACGGCGTGAAACCGCACGCCGTCGTCTCGGTGGACAGAACGAACCGGCGATTGCCTCGCCCTTGGTGCCCGCAGAAGCAGCGTAGCGTTGTTGTTCAAGGTCGTAAAGAGGAAGAAATAATGAACCAAGCGATGACGATGACAGGGATGATGCAGGCGGTTGAGTACGATCAGTACGGGCCGCCGCGTGTGTTGGAGACAAGGACGGTAACACGTCCCCGAGCTGACCACGGTCAGGCACTCGTGCGAGTCCATGCATCCAGCGTGAATCCGATTGATACGATCATTCGCTCTGGCAAATTGCGACTCCGCACAGGAAGGAAATTTCCTAAACGCATCGGGATCGACTTCGTAGGAGAGATTGTCGAGATCGAGACTGAAGCGCCAGACTTCAAGGTGGGTGATCGCGTCTGGGGGGTGATGCTCTCGGTGGAAAGCGGAGTCGGCCAAGGCACCGCCGCAGAGTTTGTCACGATCTCGACAACCCGCATTTCATTGAGCCCGAAAAGTCTCAACTTCATTGAGGCCGCTGCGATCTCCAGCGTTGGTGCGGTCGCCATCATCACCTTACGAGATAAGGCCAAGTTGCGCCCCGGCGAACGTCTCCTTGTGCGCGGAGCAGCAGGCGGCGTGGGGTGCATGGCGGTTCAGCTAGGAAAAGTGCTGGGCGCCCACGTCACTGCACTCGCCTCGGCCCATGATCTTGTTTTTTTGAAGGAACTCGGGGCCGATGAGGCACTTGATTATCGAACAACGACACCATCCTCTCTGGAGCCTTTTGATGTCGTGCTCGATCTGGTAGGAACGAACCTGAGCAAATATCGCGGGTTGTTGAGTCGTCGAGGCAGGATGTACTGCTTGGCCTTGAGTTCGAGGTCTATCGCCTATATGCTGGCTTCACATATCTTCGGGTCCAAGCGGGTTCAGTTCTTTAGTGCTGCACCAATGCGGGACACGATGACTGATCTTGCTGCGTATGTTGATGCTGGGTCTATCCGTCCGGTCGTCCATAGCATCTATGGCCTGGACAAAATCGCCGAGGCGCACCTCTCGCTCGAAGCAGGCGGTGGCCGAGGAAAGCGGGTTGTCAAACATACAGACGGCTGAGTCTGTGGGAAACGACGTGACGAACGAAGTGGAGGGAGCTCGCGGAGAAGGAAAGAGGAGGAATTAGGCCGTAGGTGCGAAAATTGCGTCTGAAGCAGGAGGAGCGTGCTGAGCCGCCAGCACATTGTGCATAGTTGCCGCCAACGTTGTCGGTCGGCACGTTCCCTGCACCATCCAGCCACATGATCTTCTTGCACTTCGCACGCACCTTGTCGGTGCTGTTTGACTCCATCATGCTGATCGGTCGACCCAACCGTGACAAAGATCTTGAGCTTCTGCTCCTGTGCTACAAACGGATGCGTCAGATTTCAGACCACACAATCAGAGTATGCGTGTGTTCCTTCTGGTATACTTGCGCCGTCCATGTGTCGGTGAGAGGAGTGCCTGATGCCTTGCCCGTATTGTCAGTCCACGGCAACCGTCCAACGCGCTAGGACAACCCAGCTTGGCTATCGCACGCTCTGCTGTCGGGCCTGTCAGCGGCTGTTCAACGAGCGGACTGGCACGCCATTCAACTATCTCGAATATCCGACCGATATTATCTTGCTCGTGGTCCTGTGGCGGGTGCGGGGGTGCCCGCTGGGCCAAGCTGAGCCTGCGCGATCTCGCTGAGATGTTTCTCCATCGGGGATTTTTGAGTTTACCCACGCGACCGTCCGCGAGTGGGAAATGCGATTTGCCCCGCTGCTCGCCGACAGATTACGCACCAAGCGAACGGGACACGCCGGTCGCTCGTGGCATGTTGACGAGACCTACATTAAGGTTTCAGGCGTGTGGAAGTACTTGTATCGTGCCATCGACCAGGATGGCACCTTGGTCGACTCCATGCTGAGTGAGCATCGCGATATGGAGGCGGCGAAACGCTTCTTGAAGGCAGCGTTGGAGATCGCCGGTCACATCCCGGAGCGGGTGACAACCGATGGGCATCACTCGTATTCTCGAGCGATCCGCGAAACGCTGGGTGAGGAGGTCACACATCGTTGTAACCAGTATCTGAATAATCGCATCGAGCAAGATCACCGCGCTATTAAACAGCGCTACTATCCGATGCCCGGTTTCGGGACCGTTGAGTCGGCTGTACGCTTTTGTCGGGCTTTTGACGAACAGCGGCAGTATTTTCGTGTGCGAAGAAGGATGCGCCAGCCAGTCCCGCCGTTAGCTGAGCAACGACGGGAATATAGTGCCGGTGGACGGCCTTGATGGGCGAGTTGATGGCGGCATAACGGCAAGCGAGGCGGGGACAAACCGAGGTTCACACATCCAGATGAACGATCGTTGTTCGATTCCTGATGCAACCCTCGATTGCGTGCTTCTCATGCTCTTTTGTTTCTTTCATGTTGAACGGCTTTCGCTCGCGCCGGTCAATTCCAGCGTTAGGCATTCATCGTCTCACCAAAAGGGGAATTATGACACACGAATATATCCTTTGGATTGCCACTATCGCTTATGGATTCCACATGATTGAGGAAACCGTTTACGACTGGCACGGTTGGGTGCGCCGAGTCCTTAAGCTGCAAGCCGAGTGGAACGAATTCTACATGGTCAACGCCGTAGTGATCGTGCTCGGAGTGGGCTGCGCGATGGTTGGCTGGCGCTATCCAACCGTGGCGCTGATCTTTCCGGCGTTCATGGTGGTCAATGCGCTGCTCTTCCATGTGCTCCCGGTGCTGGTCACGCGCATTTTCTCACCCGGACTGTTCACCGCGCTGATTCTGTTCCTACCGGTGACGGCCTGGCTTTACCGAGGCGCTTGGCAGGATGGTGTCCTCACCACGAATGCCGTGCTCATCTCCAGCGTGATGGGTTTTCTGCTCATGATGTTTCCCATCGTCCTGCAGAAAACCAAGCACCTGCCATTCTTCCGCCAAGAACCAGCGGCCTAACCCGGCGCTCAAGCGAACGCCTCTGGTCGAACGGTTCTGTCGAAACCGACAGGGATCGACTATACTGCCCGTCCGTTGCAGATATGTGAGTGAGAGGAGCAGGTCATGGCATGTCCACGATGTGCGAGTGACGAGGTGCGGAAGAATGGCAAGGATCGGCGCGGCACACAGGTCGATGAATGTCGCGCCTGCAGTCGCTCTTTCACCGCGCTGACCGCGACGCCATTGCGCAGCGTGGCTTTCCACCTGAGATCATCGCTCTCGCCGTGCGCTGGTATCTGCGCTACCGCCTGAGCTATGCCGACATCGCTGAGTTGCTGGCCGAGCGTGGGGTGCAGGTCCATCGCTCGACCATCTATCTCTAGGTCCAGCGCTTTACACCCCTCTATCAAGAGACGGCCCGGCCCTCCCGGCACAGGGTTGGGACCATCTGGCATACGGACGAGACGTATGTGAAGGTCGGCAGGCAGTGGCGGTACGTCTATCGTGCGGTTGACGAGCAGGGGCAGGTCGTCGATGTGTATGTCAGTGTGCGGCGGGATACCGAGGCCACTGCGACCTTCTTTCGCCGTGCTCTCCAGACCACCGACTGCCAGCCGAAGGTCGTGACGACCGATAAAGCCGCCGCCTATCCGCCCGCATTGGCCCAGGTGCTGCCCGAGGTCCTCCATCTCGCGGGAAAGTGCGAACAGCAGACGATTGAGCGCGATCACCAGCATCTCAAAGGGCGGATCCGCAGTATGCGCAGCTTCAAAACGGACCCAACAGCGCAGGTGGTCTGTGCTGGCCATAGCTTCATGCGTAACCTGAGACAGGGCTTTTACCGCCTGGGCGGCACAGAAGAAGCTACCGGCATTTCGCGGCCGCTCCGATTGATGCATGCCTGGGACCAGATCACCATCCGGTTGTTGGCGGCGTAGATGCGCGGACGTGCGTGCGCAGCCTTCCTCCGAACTTGTCGGTCTGGCTCGCTCTGTCCCTGCTACATTCGACGGAACCCTTGAGACACTCCTGAACGACTTCCAACCAGACGGTACCGATCCAACAGAGGAAGAGCTCCCACCTGCAGACGAACCACCAACAGAAAAGAAAAAGAAAAAGAAGCTGGTGTTTGAATTTAAGGATGAAGCAGAGTATGAAAGCATCACTTCACAGATTGAAGATCTCAAGAGAGATATCGAGACTGATGATAATGCGAAGGTTTTGCAGTATCTCGTGAAGAATTACTTTGATCCGCTCGCAATGGATGGCCAAGAGATGCCAGAAACACAATCGCCGGTCGAGACCGCGCTCTAGCACCGCGCAGCCTTTCGGCATACTCACTCGTTGCCCTATAATGGAGCTCACTAGACGAAACTATGTTCAGTAGGGCTACAGCATTGGTCTTAATGGTTGAGCCATACATATGCCATGTTGGGTGCCATGTTGGGCATTTGCAGCACTGTGGCTCTTCAACATAAAGGCTCAATGATTAAGGCCATTGCTGTCTACCTGCACCGAGCCTACGGGCCGGCACTTGGCGATCTTCCACCTGATGCGGCAATCTGGCGCTCATTCTCCAGGAATGAGAGCCAGGGCAAGGCACTCGGCATTCAGTCGATTGCCGATATTTGCCTGAAACGGCTCGGCACCTCCAAGGTGCATACGCTGCGCCACACCTTCGCCCGCGTGATGGAAGATGCGGGAGCCAAGGTCAGCGACATTCAAGCACGGCTAGGTCATGCCAGCCTGAGCACGACCGGGCGGTATCTCGCAGCGCTCAACCGTGCGGACAATGCCCACGCGGAGAGCATCGCGGCGAGGCTTGGGTTGGATCTCTGAGGCGAGAGCACAAGCGTATGAAGATTTTCTAGGAAGTGGCATTGTTTGCGTCATGCATGTCGTCCAACCATCCGGATGACTATGGTAGCCGGAACAGGGTCACGGTTGGATGACCGTGATCCGGAATGGACCGCCCTGAGTTGCGGAGTGCGCTATGGCCGCATTGACTTGACCAAGCTCGAAGCGTGTCACCTCGAACTCGTTGAGGAGCAGCCGACTGGATCGGATCAGTGCAACCATTCGTGCCGCCGCATCACGCGGATACATATATTGACCGCGCACCGTGATGCTGTTTCGCATCAGATGGGCATAGGGCAATTCCAGCCCAACCCGCAAGCCGCCCATCAGGACGACGGTGCCGTGCGGTCGCACTGTCATTGCTGCGGCGCGTACTGGTGCCGCGTTTGATAACGGAGGCAAGAGATCGAGAACCTTGTCAATCGGCCCCGGCGCAGCCTGACGCATCCGTTGCTGATCTTCAACTTCATCGCCGGTTAACGTGACCGGCACGATGCGGTCACCAAACCGGCGAATTAAGTCTTTGAGCGCCGCTTCGTTGCGACCCGGCGCGACGACGCAACCTGCGCCCATCGCTAAGGCGACCGCGACTCCCGCGCTGCCAAAATGGCCGGTTGCACCACTGACCAGGACAGTTTCTCCGGCTTGTAAGCCCGCTGCAAGGAGGCCGCCATAGGGCACGAGAAACGAACCCAACGCGCACCAGTGCCCCGCGTCCGCTTCATCAACCGCACCAAGCTGAACGGCATTCTCCAAAGGCATCAGCATCTGCTCGGCAAATGGACCATGACGGAAGTGCGACTGCAAGCGTTGGGCACCCTCACCGGGCGCGATCCAGCCTTGCAGCATAATGTCGGGAGCAACCGCATCGTCGCGCGAGCGCACGGTAGGATCGCAGAACACCCAGTCTCCAGATACGAGACGCGTCGCATCCGGCCCCACGGCACGGACGCGTCCGACCGCCCCGACTCCAACGGCCATCGGCAACAGCAACGGATACTGCCTGGCCCCGCTGAAGACCTCAGCCGCGTAGGACAGAATCGGCGCGGCAATGATATCAACGACAAGCTCGCCCGCGTCAGGTCGAGGGTCAGGTAAGGTCTCGACCACAAGTGGCGATCCGAACGCTTTCAAGATGGCTGCTCTCATCTTTCATCTCCACTGTGGGGTTTTCACGACACGTAGACGAATGTATGAACTCAACTATATCAGATATGGCACGGGTTATTGTCCTATCCTCCTCGGTCAGCACTCTACAATTCGCCCTGATCGTGCCCTATGTGTGAGCCGTTTATGTCATTAGGAAGCGATAAGCAAGGTCAGAATCGCGACCAATCACAAAAAACTCGGAGGTGCTGACCGAGGAGAATAGTACAAGCAGTGCCGTAACCACGACCTTGCCCGGCGTGGGATAGTCGATCAGGCCAAGCGAGCGGAGTGCTCCCAGATTATTGGTATAGCCGCTCGACGTCGGCGATTGACCAGCCTCGCTGGCTAGTGCGGGACGCTCCCAGGCTTCCGGAGAGTGCGCGACCAGCACCTGGAGGATACGCACCTGCGGTGCCGGGAGCTTGCTATACCACGCTTGATGCAGCTCAGCGCGTGAGCGGAGCACCGGAGCGACGTTGAGCTGTGCCCTGCCAGCAGGCGTCAACACGACCTGGCCACCTTGCGGGTAGTCAATGAGCCCCAACGCCCGCAACCGACCAAGATTATTGGTGAAGCCGGAGGAGCGCGGGGATTGGTCGGCCCAGACGGCGAGAGCAGCAAAAAGTCGGGGGGATCAAACCGCTACCACTGATCCAACGGTCGGTGCCACTACGGGTCGGAAGCCCGGATACCACGTGCGGAACGTGTCCTCCCACTCTTCATTGAGTACCTGTGTTCGTACTTGGAGGAGGAGATGCGCCCCTGTAGGCGTCCACTGCATCTGCTGCTTCTTGACCATCCGTTTGCTGACGACCTGATTGATCGTGGACTCGACGAACCCCGTGCTGATCCGTTCACCATTGCGATAGCGCTCGCCGTAGTTGACGATCGACCCGGCGTTGTTGGCGATATACGTTTCCATTTCCCGCACATACTTCAGCATCCGACGAGCCGCCTCGCTTCCTGGTTGCGGGTGCTTTTCACCATCGTCATCGTCATCCCAACCCTCAAGTTCGTCGTCGACATCCCGTAGCCGATCCAATGCACGTGAGCTGTTGCCATGCCAAAGGTAATGTTTCACGCTTTCCAGCCGGCGCTCCAGGCTCTCCTCGTCCGTCACGTCGGGACCAGGAGCCGAAACGGTTGGCTTCAGTCCCCGCGCACATTGCTGTAGAACGGTAATCCGCATCGTGCAATGGAACCAGTCCAAAATATGATCTG
>JACDGP010000193.1 GCA_013821605.1 Herpetosiphonaceae bacterium | reverse complement strand
CGTCTAGGTCGTCTATGTTGCGACGCGGCAGGATGATCGTACGAATGCCTGCGCGGTGTGCGCCGAGCGCCTTTTCGCGGATGCCGCCGATCGGGAGCACGCGACCACGCAGCGTGATCTCGCCGGTCATGGCCACATCGTCACGCACCAAACGACCAGTTGCCGCCGAGGCTAGGGCAGTCGCGATGGTAATACCCGCCGACGGACCATCCTTGGGTACCGCGCCGCCAGGCACATGAATGTGGACAGCGTGCGTATCGAAGAAGGTAGGATCAATGGCCAAGCGCTGCGAGCGCGAGCGCACAAAGGTTAGAGCGGCTTCGGCGCTTTCACGCATCACATCGCCCAGCTGGCCGGTGATTTTGAGGCCACCAGTGCCAGGCACGACCGCCGTCTCGACAAAGATGATGTCGCCGCCCACGGGTGTCCAGACCATGCCCGTGCTGATGCCAGGCTGATCGATGCGCTCCTGCGCCTCGTTGTGGAAGCGCGGACGACCAAGCACCTCGCACACAAAGGCGGGAGTGACCAGGGCAGGGCTCGCTGCCGTTGTGCCTTCGGCCAACTGGCGTGTCACGCGACGGAGTACCGTCCCGATCTGGCGCTCCAGGTTACGGACGCCGGCCTCGCGGGTGTAGTCGCCGATGATTGTGCGTAGTGCCGCCTCGTCCACACTAACCTCGTCAGTAGACAGGCCGTTGGCCCGCAACTGCTTGGGAAGCAGGTGTTGCTGCGCGATGCGCACCTTCTCGTCTTCAATATAGCCACTCAGCTCGATCACTTCCATGCGGTCGCGCAGAGCCGGCGGTACAGTATCCCAGCCGTTAGCTGTCGCGATGAACAAGACGTTGCTCAGGTCGAAGGGCAGGTTCAGATAATGATCCGTAAAGGTATCGTTCTGCTCGGGGTCTAACACCTCTAGCAGGGCGGCCGCCGGATCACCACGGTAGTCCGAGCCCAGCTTGTCGATCTCATCGAGCAAGACGACTGGGTCAGCTGCACCGGCACGGCGGAGCTCCTGAATAATGCGCCCTGGAGCCGAGCCAATATAGGTCCGGCGGAAACCGCGCAGTTCGGCCTCGTCGCGCACGCCACCCAGGCTGATGCGTACGAATTTGCGACCCAACGCGCGGGCGACGCTTTGACCCAAGCTGGTTTTGCCAACGCCGGGAGGGCCAACGAGTGCCAGGATCGGCTCGCGACCACGCTCACCCTCGCCTTGCGGATGGCTCGCCAGACGCTGCTTCACGGCCAAGTGCTCAAGAATGCGCTCCTTGATTTTATCTAGGCCGTAGTGATCCGCGTTCAGTACATCGCGGGCATGGTTAATGTCGATGGGCTGACCGGTCAGTACGTTCCAGGGTAGTTCCGAAACTAACTCCAGGTAGGTGCGAACCATCTGGTAGTCGGGCGAGGCCGAGTTCATGCGCTCCAGCCGACTCAATTCACGGTCGATCTCTTTTCGCGCTTCGGGCAGAAGATCAGCAGCTTCTAGCTTGGTTCGTAGGTCGGCCAACTCACCGGCATCGGGATCTTCTTCACCGAGCTCTTTCTCGATGGCGCGCTTTTGCTGGCGTAGGAAGAAATCACGCTGTTGCTTGGCAGCACCCTCGTGCATCTCCTGGCGCAGACGGCCCTGGACCTCCAGCAACGTTAGCTGCTTGCGATAGAAGTCGAGTACTTTTTGGAGCCGGGCCTGCACATCAAAGGTTTCGAGTAGTTCCTGGCGCTCGGCAAAGGTATAGTCGGCAGAGTAGCCGGTATGATCGGCAAGCTGCCCAGGATCACTGATGCTGCGGACGAAGTTACGAATCTCCGCCGGTACCTCACGCAGGCTCAAGACTGTGTCGATGGCGGCGCGGACATCGGTCGTGAGCTGCTCAAGCTCGGGACTATGGATGACCAGATCCGGCTGGTCGGTGAACGCAAAGCGCGGGTACGGCTTTTCTTGCGTTTGTTCGCCTAGCGTGGCACGGTGTAGACCACGTACAATCAAGCCGGGCGTGCCATCCCGTAGCGTGCCACTTTCTTCGATGCGCGCGACAACGCCGACGCGGTAGAGCTGCAGGGATAGCGGAGCATCTTCCGTTGCATCTTCGCGCCGCGCAGCCAGCAATACCAACCGCCCACTCTGCAGACTCGCTTCGGCGACTGGGGTCGTCTCAACATCTAGCGGCAGGCGGGCAATTGTATGGGGAAAAACAACCGCGCCGTTCAACACCAGTACAGGTAAGGTGTTACCCGTCTCGGCAGTAGCAGCAATTTGTTGGTCAGTCATAGTCAATGTCCTTCGTAAAGTGGAACCGCAGTTCCGCATGTATTATGGAATACGTATTCCGGTTTGTCAAGGATCTGGAATGTTGCTTCCGTTTTATCATCCTGGATGGTACAATCTGCTACAAGGTGTTAGACATCGGCTTTGGTCATCTGGCTAGAGTAAGGCCCAGCACCATACGAAGGACGAGCGAGCAATGGACAGGCAGGACAGCGAACGGCGCGAGCGCAAAGATGTACAGCGCAACCTGGAGCGCGTGCTCCAAGCGGCACAAACATTATTCGCGCTACGTGGCATGGCGGTGACGATGGAAGAGGTCGCGCGCCAAGCTGGGCTGGGGGTAGGCACTGTGTATCGTCGCTTTCCCAGTAAAGAGCACTTATTTGCTGCGGTGAGCCACGCTGCCTGCCGCGATATGCACCATTGCTTGCAACAAGCCGTCGCCGCCGAGCGCGATCCAGTGCATCGATTAGCGGCAGTGGTCCACATGCACTACCATCGCAACGAACAGCAAGCCGCCTTGCTCGATCTGCGGGCTCGGCTTGGGCAGGATGGACGCAACTATAGCCCGAGCCCAGAGCAACAACAGCTTGCCGAAGCGCTGCACCACTTACTCCAACACATCATTGTTGATGGCCAGCAACAAGGCGTCTTCCGCCGTGGCGATCCGCGCACCCTAGCGGCCTTTTGTGCGGAACTGCTCAAGCCCCAGTCCTTTGAAAGTCTCAGGCGTACAATCGGTGGGCGAACCGAAGATCTGGCCGATCAGGTCGTACATTTCTTGCTTCAAGGTTTGCAAGCGACCGAGCCCGCATAGCGACCCGTTGCCAGGCGAGTTTAGCATTACAGATCATGGCACCGATGTTGCTGCCACAGCGTGAGTGCTGAGGTAGATCTCTGTGGACTACCTCAGGTAAACGAGGCGGTTGGCATTGAGGTTGTTGCTGCATGACGACGATTTTGATTGTAGAAGATGAAGCAGTCATCGCCGAAATGCTGGCCGACCTTTTTATCGACGAAGGCTATCAGGTGCACGTGGCACGCAATGGTCGCGAAGGGCTCAGTTTCCTTGATAAACTCCTGCCAGATTTGGTTTTATCGGATGTGATGATGCCAGTGATGGATGGTCGTGCGCTGTGCGAGGCAATGGCGCAACACCCCAAACACCGTCACATTCCGATCATCCTGATGAGTGCGGGCGGCGATACGGTCAAGCTGGATCATTGTCGCTATGCCGCCTTCATAACCAAGCCGTTCAGCCTGCATACGATGCTCGATACGGTTATGCGTGTTGTAGGGTAAGCCCTCACGCTTCGCACCAGATCCCCGGATTTGGCTGTTACGCTCTTGACGTAGAACAAGCGTTCGCATATAATACCTTCATCACCGGATGATGATTAAGAGTTTATAAGCGAGCAAGGAGCGTGTGTGATGGCCGTTACCAGCCGTAGCTTACATTCCACGACCCACCGCCGAAGCACCGCCAAGGTGTACGCGGCACGGCGTCCAGTAGTTAAATTTGGTATACTAGAGCAGTTATGGAAACCAGCAGCGACGGTTGCGCTGGTCTACCTGACCCTGATGCTCGCCAGCGGTCAAGGCCGGATTTGGGCCGATGATCTGCGTTATGGTCGGCCTCGAACGATGCAAATTTCGGGGGCCGTAGGCCATAACGAAGCGAACGGGGAACCCACGCATTTCGTAGCTATGAACTTGAACCGGCGCGTGGTGGTAATCGAGATGCCGGGTGGCGATGCAACGAAATCCCAGGTCTTACAAGGACCATATTTATTTGGCGCGGACGAGGATTTGACGCCAGTGCGTTTGCGGTTAAGTGATATGAATCGTGACGGCAAGAACGATCTGGTGATTAGCGTGAAAAACGAAGAAATGATCTATATCAATAGTGGTGACAACTTCCATCTGATTACTCCGGCCGAACGGCAGCAACTAGGAACGAATCGCTGATATGCGCGTGCGGCAGTATGCTATTTGTGCAGTCGCAGCTGTTTTGATCTGGGTGACAATGGGCCGCACACGGCCGCATGTCGTCAGCAATGCGCCGGGACTAGCAGGCACCTTTAACGCACTCGGCGGGATACAAGCAGCAGCGGCGGCAGCAGCCCCGAAGCTTGGTTTGCAGGTCATGCATGAGCCGACGATTACGGCTGCGCAGATTGATGCCGTCTTAGCCCAGTACCACTCGCCAGCAGTTGGCCAAGGGCAGGTCATTTATGATCTTGGCAAGGCGAATGGGATCGATCCTGCGATCTGCCTCGCCTTTTTTATCCACGAGTCGAGTGCAGGATCTAATCCAGCATGGGCCGGATGGAAATCTGATGGAGGCACCACACATAATATCGGCAACATTGTGTGTACGGCGGGGTACCAATGTTATGGGCGCTTCCGGGACTATATAAGCTGGCAAATGGGCATCGCCGACTGGTATACATTGATCAAAGATTTGTACGTCGGAGAGTGGAAGCGCACGACCGTCGAAGAGATTATTCCGAAGTACGCGCCGGCTGCCGACAACAACGACGAATTGGCTTATATTAACTCGGTCAAACAGATGGTCCAGAGCTGGCAGAAGGGGCAATAGTGTGGATTGGGAAGAGCTGGCACACGGTAAAGGCCACTGGTTGCTCGTTGCAGCAGCCCTGGTAGGGGTCTGGTTGGCCTTTGGTCATACCGCGCACCCGCCGGTCTTAAGCAACTGGGGTGGTGATGTTGTCCAGCAAAACATGGTGCCACAGCCCAATGCTTTAAGTGCTTTGTTCTCCAAGCAAGCCACGCAGACGACGGGGCTAGCCAGCGATCCGCACCCACAGGAGATGGCGTGGGGCAATCCACTTGACTCGACGCGTTGTGTGATGACGCAGGGCTATGGGGTCGGCTCACATGCACCCGCTGCAGTGTGGGGCGCGGTTGATCTGGCGATCGATGGCAACGGTGGTGGGCAAGCCACACCAGAAGGAACTTTTGGTGCGCCGGTGTATGCTACGATGAGCGGTGTTGTTAAGCTGGCGGCTAATACCTATCCGGCCGGCAACCATATCTGGGTCAGCGGCGAGCACTTCAAAACCGGCTACTCGCACCTGAAAGGGTTTGCGGTAGCCGATGGTGCGAGCGTTAAGCGCGGGCAGTTGATCGGCTATGTAGGCTCGACCGGCGAATCAAGCGGTCCGCATCTCGACTACCAAGTTTGGAAAGATGGTGCTAACGTCAACCCGCTCGATTATGGCGCGTTACCGAAATAAGAGATAATGAGGTTCGTTGAAGTGAACTGATGAGAACAGGATAAGAGTCCGCCCGCACAATAGCTGTGCGGGCGGACTTGTTTGTGGCGTTGTTAGGGGCGTCGTTCGCGGCGGATCGTGGTGAGCGGTGGATGGGTGAAGCGGCGGAGGATGGCCAGCAGCAGCGGCCAGCGCAAGGTACGCCAGGAGTGATTGACGGCCTCACCGGATGCCGGGCCAGTTGCCCCATATTGTTCGCGGCTAAAGGCACCGGCAACCGATTCAAGGGTTTGCCGATGAGCGGGCAAACGTCGACTTAGGTTTGCAGCAAATTCATGGGGGGTTGTTGAGGCTTTGGCACCTAGGCCAGCCCAATCGGCCCAGCGCAGCACACGGCTATACACTTTGGCAGCAGGACCAAGGTTGCGTGGCCGACGCCATAGTACCACTCCAAGCAAGAGCATCGCTGCCAAGCCGCCACCAGCCGCACCACGCTCTTCCCAGAGACGTCGCTGCTTGGCCGCCTGCTCCTGCTGCAAGTGAGCCTGCGCTGCTTTCGCTTCGTCGGAGGTAATTGGGGCTCTGGTGGCTGTATTGGTAAGCTGTTGTTCGAGCCGGTCTAGAGCGCTGGCCTCAGGATCATTCTTCTGGTGGCCACTTAGGAGCGCTGCAGCGGCGGCATCTGCAGCACTTTGGCTTGACTCAGCCCGCTGCGGGGAATGGGTGTAGCCAGCAGGAGTGGGCTCAAAGCGCTGCCAGCCGTAACCGGGAAAGTACACCTCAGGCCAGCTGTGGGCGAGGTTCTGGCGCACATCATAGTGACCGGTCTTAGCATTGAACTCACCACCTGCATAGCCTTGGGCCACGCGCGCGGGGATACCTTGCGTGCGTAACATCACGACCATCGAAGATGCGAAGTAGTCACAATAGCCACGCCGCAGATCGAAAATGAAATAGTCGATCACATCGCGGTCGTCAGGCGGTGATGGGATCTGCTCATCATAGGGAAAGGTGCGCAGGAAGCTTTCGATTGCTTCAGCCTTGTCATACGCGTTCGTCGCGTTCGCACCTACGACCACCGATTGAGTCTTATCACGCACTCGTTGGGGCAGCGTCGTTGGCAACTGGAGATAGCGCTGGACCCAGGCCGGATACTCGGTCGCTGCAGCGCGTAGGCTTGCCTTGTTTGCATCAGATACCAGCGATTCCACGGTATACGTTGTGCCGTCACGCAGTCCATTGGTCGCCTGCACCAGCGAAGTATCACCGTAGTTGGCGACCGTCGTGCCGTTTTGCTGGAGGAAGGTATGCTCGACCAGTGTGGGGAGCGACCACTCTACCGGCTGTGTCGCCGCGAAGAGCGTGGCAACCGGAAAGTTTTGATGCAGGATGACAGTTTGGGTAATGATCTCGCGATTAAGCGTGTCGAGCTGCGGTACACGTGTATTAGCATTAAGCGGCGTGTGCGATTCTTCGACGGTTGAGCGGCCAAGTGTGGCACGGGCCTGATCACCGGTGGTATTGGACCACGACAGCCGACCATCATAGCGGTCATAGGCGGTGGCGCGCCAATATTCGAAGCGTGGCGATTGTACTTCCATGACCAGATTTGTTCCCAGCGTCCGCGCCCCAGCGAAGCTGAAGGCTTTGCTCGAAAAGCCGCCGCCAGCTGCATTAGCCGGAGCATTAATATTCGAAAAGGTGCGATCCCAACGCGACTGGATGATTTGCCAGGGTTCGCGTATCACTTGCCAGACATGCACGGCCTGCGCGGTTGTAATGCGCGTCGGTAGCAGGGTGCTGCCAAGCAACAACGCCAGAACCACCAGTACGCCCGAGGCAACGAAACGCCAGCCGAGAAAGTCGGGATAGTCCATATGCGCCGCGTCCCATGAGCGGGCGCGCTGTAGATAGGTTTGCTGCACGATGATGAGCAGCGCGGCAGCATCGAACAAGAAAAATAAGCCGATGGGAGGTTTGGGTGAGGCATAGGTCAAGTTGACGAAGAGCATGACGGCGTTGAGCAACACGACCCACCACGCCCAGCCATAGCGCAGCAGCATCCAGATCGAGGCATAGCCGAGCGCCCACGAGATCAAGGCTAACACGGCCACAAATAGCAGTAGATCATCACCGACGCCACCTTGCGCTGCCAAGCGACCGGCCACGATGCCATGGATCAGTAATTCAAGGGCATGATCACGCCACGTCGTCAGCCCGGTATCCATCAGCGGTCCGAGCATTTTCACGGTCCAGGCC
>JACDGP010000192.1 GCA_013821605.1 Herpetosiphonaceae bacterium | reverse complement strand
CTTTCGGGCAACGCATACAGGTCCCCTTTCGTCGCGCACGTTCCAGTTCACCCCCTAGTGTAGCATGTGGTCCTGCACGCGGGTATTGCCCGAACGTACGCTACCCTTGCCCTGACGGAAAAAAAAGCCCGGCGCAATCGCATTCACGCGCAACTTCTCGCCATACTTCTGTGCCAGTTCAGTTGCCAGCCATTTTGTGTAATTGTCGATGGCCGCTTTAGCGGCACTATACCCAATCACACGCGTCAACGGTTTCTGCGCCGACATTGATGAAATATTGATGATCGATCCGGCCTTTTGCTCTGCCATCACCGCCCCAAAAACCTGGGTTGGCAGGATCGAGCCATTCAGGTTCAACGCCACCACCTGATCGAGCGCCGCCTGAGGCATAGCGAAGAAGGTCAGATCGCCGACGACGATCGCCTCCGGTACATTACCGCCCGCTGCGTTCACCAGAATGTCGATCCGTCCCCAACGCTCAAGGATCGTTTGCCGTGCTGTGATCAACTGCTCCTGATGGAGTACGTCAGCGACGAGGGGCACTGCCACGTCACCACTAGCGTTGATCGCGTCGGCGAGGCTGGTTGCTATGTCGGCTCGGCGTCCCAAAATGGCCACCTGGGCGCCTGCGGCTGCCAAGCCGCGTGCCATAGCCCCACCTAAAACGCCGGTTGCGCCGGTAACGATGGCGACCTTGCCCTGTAACGTAAATAACTCGTCGATCTTCATACCGCCTCAATCAAGATCTTCAGCGGGTTTTCCTGTCCAGTGTTAAGCAACTCCAGCGCGGCACCGGCTTCGGTTAGGCCAAAGCGATGCGTGATCATGACGTTCGCATCGATAACCCCGTCGGCCAGCAACTGCAGCACTGCCGGAAAAGCATTCATGCTATTACGGGAGCCCAGCAGATCCGCTTCCTTCCGCATCAAGGCCACGGTGTCAACCTCGACCGGTCCTTTATTCCAGCCGACCAGCACGATCCGGCCGGCTTGTGCCACGAGTGCCGTCGTCATGCGCGTGCAACTGGCGATGCCGGTCGCCTCAAAAACGACGCCCGCCATCTCGCCGTCCGTCGCCGCTGCCACTGCCTCGGTCAGTGCTTGCTCGTCGCCTTGCAGGGGCATGGCGCCCAGCGACTGCGCAATCTGCAAACGCGCACTGTCGATATCGATCACCAATGCGCGGCAGCCGCGCGCACGTACTAGCAACTGCGCAATCAGTAACCCAATCGCACCGGCTCCAAAGACCACAGCGGTCTCCCCGGCCCGGATCTCCGACCGCTCGACCGCATGGTAGGCGACCGTCAGCGGCTCGGCGAGTACCGCAACATCATCCGGCATGCTATCCGCTACTGGAAAAAGGCGGTGACTTTCGACGGCTGTGACTTCTTGCATACCGCCGTCCAGATGGACGCCCATCACACGAAGGCTGCTACAACAGTTATACCGTCCCATGCGACAGGCACGACATTTGCCGCAACGTACCATCGGATCAACCACAGCCCGTCGTCCCACGAGCTCGGGCCTGTCTATACATTCCACAACATCAACGAGGAGTTCATGGCCAATCACGCGCGGATAGGTCACCATCGGTGACGTTCCCCTGAAAGCCGAGAGATCCGAACCACAAATACCGGCTAAACGTAGACGTACAAGCGCCTGGCCCGTTTCCACCTGTGCTGGCGTGCCGTCAACGATGCGTACTTCATTCGGTGCTGCCAATACAACCTTATGCATGCCGCCCCTTTCTTGTCATCCTCCATATACCACAAACGGGGCTGTCGCGCCTGCTAAACAGCTCCGTTTGTGGCTCCATCCAAAACAGCATCCATCGACTATGGCAACCGACCTCGTCTTGCCGTCTTATGGCCGCTTTGGGCCGGTCAAGCAAGCTGATCTATTGCTTGGCCGACTTGTCGTATGACTGCTGCATGATTTCCAGGTAGCGCTTGAGATTGTTCTGGTCAAGGCCAGCTACGTACGCGTCCCAGTCCTTATTCAGATCTTTGGACCCGGTGACGTCATACTCCGAAATGCGGCGACGACGGTGCGTGCTGCACACGACGGGCTCGGATCACGGAGCAACGCGCTCCAATACAGCACGGTCGCGTAGCGTAAGCGAGCGCGCTCACCACTCTCACGTATCGTCATACAGCTTGATTTCTACAATGAGAACCAACACCCTTTTATGAATCCTACTGCAGTGGCATGCCCTGCGAGAGCAGATAAAACAACAGGCCGCCCGCAAGATAGTGTCCGAAACAAGATTGGCACGGCAACCAGACCGATGGAACCTACTAATGCCGACGTCGACCACCTCTGACGACCACGCCATATCCCCCACCAGGCCGCAAAAAAGACCGGACTGAGCAAAAATAAGCTGCCGCCTTCACGCGACGCCGGACGGATGGGTAGCGGGTAGGCCAGATATTGGTAGAACAGGTTTTTCGGGACATAGTGCAGGTTGAAGACGCCGTAACGTGCGAAGTCGTCGACGAAGTAGGGATTCATCTGGTGATACTCCACGCCCGTCGCCAACACGCTCGCGAACCGCAGCCTGTTATACAGTCCCAGCAGTCCAATCGCACCGACGACTGGCACGAGGCCAACCAGTGCCCAGCCGAACAGTGAGCGCCATGCTTCCCGCCGGTGGGTGTACAAGAGATAGTAGGCTGGCCAGAGCCCGTTGAACAGCAGATGCGCAGATTGAGCTGTCCATGCAACAGGGCATCCGCCAGCAAGGTGAAATACGCGAACGGCGATGCGCGCAGCACCGACTCGCTCGCCATGGCTATCAGACCATACACGACCAGGGCCATGAGGCCGCTCCAGAGCGGCGATGTCCACAACAAAGCCCAGCGGCGCAGCGCCGCATGAACCCGCTCTGCTCGTTCCATGTCGAAATCTTACCAGGGAGAGGGAATTTTCAAGGGATCATCACTACTGTACAGCTGCTGGGCCGGGCGTTCCGCGCGTATCCTAGCCGGTATGCTGGGATTATTCCTTGCTCGATCCACATTGTTCATCTGAATACTATGCGCGCGGTTGACCATCTCTGCATACTTGTCCGGATGGCCACAATAATCTTTGATAAGCTCAATCATTTTTTCGTCCGTCGGTTCGTACATCCCAACGTTCCAATCTTGGACCAGCTTAACGTGGGGTGTTTCTTGTCCCTGTATATAGCGGTGGACGAACAGCGGGTGTCGATTGATCGTGAACAGCTCGTGCATGGTCGCCGGAGCGATTGATGACAAAATGATTGCGTCAACTGCCTTCTCGACGACCGCGAGCTTTCGCTGATCGACGAAGCCGAACGGGAATATGTTATCCATGTTCATGAGCTTGCGCTCCGTCTTCCCATCCTTGCCACAAGCAACCAGTACATCGAACTCTCCGCAACGCGACAATCGTCCGATTAACGACATTGAACTCTTAACCCACCCTGATCCGCCCAGTACCAACAACTTCTTGCGAACAGGATTCCATACTAATGGCTTCGCCAACTGTTGGCAAAATTCCTTGAACAAAGCAGTCGACCGCACCTCGTTCATCGCGCTGACTTCAACGAAACTATCTGGGACGTTTGTACCGAAAACGACCATGGAATTCGATGGAATATACTTCTCCATACAATCTTTCGTATACTCATCACGTACCAGGTACGTCCTAAGCATAGGCGAAGAGTCAACATACTCTTTTTGGTCGCCATAGTCACAGATACACATCGCGACATCATAGTTGGCACGCAGTGCTTTCCGTACTTTCAGAAAGATGAGTGGTTGGAGCGGATGGGCGCAAATAATGAGGTCCGGCTGTATTCGTTTGACAACCTCGATCGAGGCCCGATAGTCGGGCAGGACCACGATCCAACCAAAGATTTTCATGAGCATACGTGTATGGACCCGCGCCCAAACATACAACCAAGGAATATGCACGATGAATCGATAAAACGTGTCGTAGATCACGCTTCGGGAATGATATGTATACAGAGTGGTATTGTGCGTGCCTTGCATGGTCTGGAAAAGCATATTCATCAAGGCCTTGTGTCCGCCTCCACACTCGATGCTGGTTATGAGAACTTTGTTTAGCTTTGTCATATCAAAATGGGGGTAAGTTTCGATACGGCTACGATCATAATCATGTGTGGTGCTCCAACGTGCTCGTCATCGGATCGCCATTATACACGGCACCATGATGTGCGTCGCTGCCGTATACTTCATTATCCAACGAGCCAAGGCGTATGAGCAAAAACCGTGCACTGAAAGGATAAAGGATCGAACCATGAATATTGTCGTTACCGGCGCACATGGCAAGCTCGGTAGGTATGTGTGCGACTACGTGCAACAACAGGGTGCCACCGTGCTAGCCGTGGATCGTGTTAGACCGCCCGCTGGCTCGACCCATCAGTGGTTATTGGCCGACCTCACCGATCTTGGCCAGACCTATGACGCCATTGCCGGCGCCGACGCCGTCATCCATCTCGCCGCCATTCCGTCCCAGCGCATCCATCCCAGTGCACATACCTTTATCACGAACGTCGGCGCCACCTGGAATGTTTTCGAGGCTGCGGCGCGTCTCCATGTGCCCCGTGTTGTGCATGCCACCAGCATTCAAGTCAACAGCACGGTCACACCGCGTACGCCCTTGCGCTACCACTATCTGCCGCTCGATGAAGACCATCCGGTCTCGCCTCAAGATGACTATGGTATGTCGAAGTGGGTCGGTGAACACCTCGGGACCATGTTTGCGAACCACTGGGGTTTGACGACCGTTGGTTTGCGCTTTCCCTGGATCGCCGCGCCGGAGGAGTGGTCGTCCTTGCCACGCCGGGAACAGCCGGACCCCAAGGCCGCCCTCTATGCCTATATCCACATCCAGGACGCTGCCCGCGCCAGTTTCTTAGCCACCACAGCTGCCCTGCCGCCCAAGACACATACAGTGTTATTCGTGGCCGCGCACGATTCGTACCTTGACCTGCCCTCTCACGAATATGTCCGGCAGGCCTTTCCCGACGCCGAAATCCGCCCTGGTCTCGAAGGCTACGGCTCATTGCTGAACTGCAACCGGGCCGCCCAAACTATTGGCTTTGTGCCCAGCATGAGTTTCCGCACTGAGTCGAAAGGAGCAGCATGAAACTTGGCATTGGTCTGTACCGTGGGATGTTCACCCCCGACAATGTGCGCTTTGCCAAGCAGATCGGAGCAACGCATATTGTCGCCCATATGCCCGGTCATTTTGTGCGCGACGACCAAAACATTATTACCTCAGATAGCGCAAACATCGGCTTTGGCGTGGTCACGCCCCATGATCCACTCTGGACCTATGAGGGACTACGCGACCTCAAGGCTATGATTAACGCGGAAGGCCTGGAGCTCGAAGCACTAGAAAACTTCGCTCCCGACCAATGGTACGACGTTCTGCTGGACGGTCCGCGTAAGCACACGCAGCTAGAGCAACTCAAGCGCATCCTGCGCGATATGGGTCGTGTCGGCATTCCGATCATGGGTTACAACTTCAGCATTGCTGGCGTGTGGGGCCGCGTTGAAGGTCCGTTTGCTCGTGGCGGTGCCGTTTCTGTGGGCTTCGAAAATCCTGTCCAAACGCCCATTCCTAACGGCATGGTGTGGAACATGGTCTATGACCCTGCCATCTATGATGCCGAGCAGCCCCATGGCACGGTGCCTGAGGTGAGTTCAGCACAACTATGGAAACGCTTCGCTGCGTTTTTACAGGAGCTGCTCCCTGTGGCTGAGGAGGCTGGGGTCAAATTGGCCCTACATCCCGATGATCCGCCGATGCCCACCTTGCGCGGCACCGCCCGTCTTGTTCATCGACCGGATGGCTACCAGCGGATGCTCGACCTGCACCCGAGCCCGGCCAACACCATGGAGTTTTGCATCGGCACCCTCTCCGAAATGCCCGATAGCGACATCTATCAGGTGGTGGATCACTATAGCCGGACCGGACGCATCGCCTATATCCACTTCCGCAATGTGCAGGGCAAAGTCCCCACTTATCACGAAACGTTTGTCGATGAAGGTGATACCGATATGCTGCGGGTGCTGCGCATCTTGCATACCAATGGCTATAATGGCGTGCTGATCCCCGACCACACGCCGCTGATCGAATGCGCAGCACCCTGGCATGCCGGCATTGCCTATGCCCTGGGCTACATGAAGGCCGCCCTAGCCATGATTGAACAGGAGCAGTCCACCTGATCACCACGCTGCGGCCTGATCATCGCATTCGTCGTCCATGCCGGCTTTAACTTGATGTCAACCGAGTTTTATGCCTTCCGTGGCGCTTCCAGTGTCGTACTTGGTGTTTTGACCACCATGTGCTCGACGGCGTGATCGCTTCGCACAAACTCGAAGCATGTGCGTTCTACTTGGAAGCTCACCACATCATTTACTGCCCCGCAACGCATGACCACGCATCTTGTCAAGGCAAACACCCGCCCGGTACTTCGCCGGGCGGGTGTTTGCCGGGGAGCGTAGTTCGTCTATCAGGTTGCCGGCAGGTAGCAGCAGGCACTGCCCGTGGGAAATTGCATCATTGCCTGCCGGTAAAATTGAGCTGCGACGACCGAGTGCATCCGCCTATGCACCACATTCCGCACCTCCGCGTGCAAGATATTAACTGCCGGGTGCGCCAGCCGCAGTGCCTGTGTCACGTCATACGCTGTGAACGACTGCCGCCGGGCAATCCGCTCATTCAGGTGCTCCGCCACCAGCATCGCAAGGGCAGCTTGCGTAATCATACGTCGTCCCATCCTTTCGTCAGATGTGTTTGATGTGTAGGCAAGCGTGCTGCCGGCCAGCTGCTGCAGTGCCGCAGCTGGGTGGACCGCTGCTGGTGCGGTGCGGCCGGCTGCCGTGACGCCAACCGCCGCCAGCGTCGCTCCCACGCTCTTCAGAAATCCGCGTCGTGACGTTTCCATAAAACCTCCAACATTTACATTAACGATCAAATGTCACGATATATCGCAGCGTTTGCTGTGTATTCGCATCAACTCATCCCCTGGTGTGGAGGTCTCCCCGGTTCAACTGGTCTACAAACAAGATAACATAGCGTTGTGACAACGACCGTCACAATACGCACAACTGTGCTGATTATTCGCAAGGAGGCAATCAGGTACGATGTTGTACGACACTGCGGAAGGCGGAATGCAAGCACTCCATCCGTTTACCCACGAACACAGTGTTGGTCACTGCTATAGCCAAAAACCGGCAGCAGATTATATCCGGTGGGACCATCGCTATCATGGAGCGGCTCTGGCATGTCGAGCACCGCAAGAAAGGCCTCGACCACCTGCGGATCAAATTGCGTTCCCGTACACCGCTCAAGCTCAGCCCGCGCCCATTCCTCACCCCAAGCTTCTTTATAGCTGCGCTTGGTAGTCATCGCACAGAAGGAATCAACAACACAGATAATCCGAGCCGCAATCGGAATCTCTTCGCCTTCCAGACCTTGCGGATAGCCGGTACCGTCAAAGCGTTCGTGGTGGCCGAGGACCGCGTTGGCGATCGGGGCGAGCGCCGGTATGTTCCGAATCAAATCAGCGCCGACCCGCACATGCGCGCGTACCACCTCAAACTCTTCCGGTGATAGTGGTCCAGGCTTGTTGAGTATGCCATCGGCTATCCCGATTTTGCCGACATCGTGTAACAAGGCCGCATGGCAGACCACAGAGCGGTCGTGTTCGGATAAGCTAAGCCGTTCGGCCACGCGCTCTGCCAAGCTAGCAACGTGCTCGCAGTGCCCATGGGTATAGGGATCTTTCGCTTCTGCCGCATCTGCTAGCATCGTAATGGTCGCCAAATAAACGCTTTGTAACTCCCGATGTAAATGGCTATTTTCAAGATGCTGCTGGCGAACCTCCACTAGGAGCCATTGTACGGAATCTTCTTTGCATCAGGCACGACTTTTTTAGTATGCTTTGCCGCTGACGAACGCTCATTTGCACTGATAGTGAGTACGTGATGG
>JACDGP010000191.1 GCA_013821605.1 Herpetosiphonaceae bacterium | reverse complement strand
CCCATTTACAGGTAGGCCCCAGTGCAAATTCCATAGAGTTGTCGTACGAACGTCGGCTTCGTTCAAGGTGGATTATGTGGCGGCGCGGCGCCACATGAATCCTTAATATAATCTCAAGCAGAAAAGAGACAGAGAAAAAACTATGGATATTCTGGTCTATGGAGCAGGTGTTATTGGCAGCGTCTATGCTGCCAGACTTCAGGAGGTGGGACAAAACGTCTCGGTGCTGGCGCGAGGGCAACGGGCGGTATCGTTGCGCGCACATGGAATTCAACTTGAGAATGCATCAACCGGGCGAAGGACGACAACCCAGGTTTCCGTCGTTGAAGACCTGGCGCCAACCGATACATATGATGTTGTCCTTGTGACCGTCCGACTCGACCAGCTTCATTCCGTCTTGCCGATCCTTGCCGCCAATCGCCAGGTTCCGACGCTGCTGTTTATGCTCAACAATCCGGCTGGCATGCGGCAATTTGAGCAGCTTGATCCGCACCGCGTCGTTGCAGGTTTTCCAGCCCTTGGTGGTGTACGCGAAGGAGATGTCGTGCACTATATCACCCTGCGCCAGGTGCCGACGATGCTGGGCGAAGCTGATGGCCGTGTGACGCCGCGTCTGCGCCAGCTCGCGGCTGTTTTCAAACAGGCAGGCTTCACCGTTCATCTGAATCCCGACATGCACATGTGGCTGAGAACCCACGCGATCATGGATATGGGCATCATCGCAGCGGCCATGATGACAGGGGGGAGCGCGCAGCTTGCGCGGTCGCGCCGTACCGTTGTGATGCTGGTTGAGGCCATTCGTGAAGGGTTGCTGTCCCTGCGAGCGCTGGGCACGCCCCTGACGCCCTTCTATCTGACCATGCTCTTTCTCTGGTTCCCTCGCTGGCTGACCGTCATCCTCCTCCAATCTCTGTTACGCACGCGTCTTTCCGTGCTTGGGATCGATGCCCATCTCGGTGACGACATTGAAGAGATACGTCAGATGGCACAGGAGATCATGGAGCAACTGCGCTCCTCACCTCGCGCTACGCCGACGCTGACTCGTCTGATGGTGGTCTTAGAGCAGACACCCCCCTTGGATTCAACGAGCGCGAAGAGGTAGGCAGGTGCGCCGGTTTTGTGCGGATGAATGAGACCTCTTTAAGAAATCGAGTCATGAACAAGCAATATCGAGCGAAAAGTACCGCAGGAATGGCTTTTTTTCAGGCGCTTTCGCAAATCAAATCTTCCCGCCCGAAAACACCATCAAAAACCAGGGAACTGTGGACCGTTTCGGTCCTGCTGGCTCCTTGGAATATCCGTTCTAAAAATGTGAGTGGATGCGCCATGGATCGGCAAGTAGAGCAGAGACAGCTCCCGCGCCCTCCACCCCTAACCCGCTCCGGGTGGCTCCTTTTATTATGTCAACGAATGCTTGACAGCCGGATTAGAGTAGCAGTAACGGACATGACAGCGCCACCGCGTCGTCGTGACGGCGTTTCCGCACAGGACAAGGTGATGCGGAGGGTAGTACTCAACGGGGATCACCCCGAAGTTCTGCGATACCTTGATCGTGCGAAAGGAGGTCGGGACGCCCGTGCTTGAGTGCCGACTGATCGAGGTCGACGGAGCAACGTTGGAAGTGTTCGTGGGTGGCGACCAGGGACCGCTCATCTGCGAGGCGCATCCCTATGGTGGATACACCGGGCACCTGGCAGACTGGGATCGCCGTCCTGCCGTAGCCCGGCTCGTCCAGGTAAACGGCCGAGGTGCCGGCGGCTCCTCACGCGCCCGTGATGCCCAAGATTATTCCTTCGACCGGTTCATCGACGACCTGGAGGTTGTGCGCCGCACACTCGGCCGGGACCCCTGGATCTTTATGAGTGACTCGGCGGGTGTCTATGCGAGTGTGCACTACGCCCTGCGGTATCCGCACGCGCTTCGCGGCCTGATCACTGGCTTCCTCGGCCCCAAGTTTCGTCGGATTGTGGACGACCCCCGGTCAGTCGTGAGCGCAGTGCATCCATCGCGGGAGCAGCTCCTGGCGACCGTGCCGCGACCAAAGCCGGTCGACGGGGCCAGCGACTTCTCTGGCTGGGTGCCGGTCGATGACAGCACCTGGATCTGGTACGAGCGTGATCATCCGGTCTGCGTCTACCCGTTCGCCCTCCCCGAGCACCAGCGTGCCTATCTGTCCGAAATGTTGACTCGCCCGGTCGACGAGCATCTCGACCGGATCATCGTGCCGGCGCTGATCTTTGCCGGACGGTACGACCCGCTTGCTCCCCTGCCCTATCTTGAGGAGTTGCGGAGCATCCCAGGCTCGGAGTTCGTGGTGCTGGAGTGTGGGCATGCCGATATGGATGAGGGCTATGACTTCGAGACCTATCAGGCCACGCTGCAGCGGTTTCTCATGGAGCGTTTCATCACTGAATGATGGCTGTCCTGGCTACCGGTCGCATCCGCACAAAAAAGGCGGATACCTGACGTGCATGACGTGGGGCGACACTCCTTCCCACCCGCCTGCTTCGTTCGCCGCTGGGTCTATGGCTCGTATTGTGTGCTTTTGTTCTTTTTCTTGTTTCTTTTCTGCATTGCTCCTCGTCGCGATCGCGATGCAGGTGCGCTGCGGGGAAGACGACGAAGAGCGAGGGCGGCTGGCGGGCAGGTGGCGAAGGACCGCACATTTTAGCTGCGATCAAGCAACGCGACGAGCCGTTTCGGTGCCTGCAGGCGATAGCCCTCCACGAGCAGGCCTGCGACCGCGTCCCAGTCCACAACGCCGTCGAGCCGGATGCCAATCCAGCCTTGCGCCCCTACATAGGGCGGGACGAAATAGTGCGCAGGGTCGGCCCCAACCAGTGCCTGCTGAATTCCCGGCCCCGCCTTGCACCACAGCGCGACCCGCCCATCGTTGTGATGATTATCCATGTACATCGCGAAGCTCTTGTGTCCCACGCGGAACACGGGGCGCACGTTTGCAAGCTCCGTCACCTCGGGAAGTGTTCGGCACATCGTACGCAGCCGAACGAGCGCATCAGTGGACATATGCGTGTCCCTCAGGCTGCAGGCGTCCTCACACGCCTTTTATAGAGCCCCGCTTCGTGCTCCCAGACCCTGCGGTGGCAGCGCCCCCTGCACGGGAGGTCTTTGCTTTCGGCACCGGTTTGCTGGCCGTCCCGCCCGTCGCTGCGCGTGTGCTCTCGGCGGGCGTTGCTCCCGCTTTGGTCGCAGCGTCGGCTTTGGGCAGAAACGTAGTGACCTTGGTGCCGCAGACGGGGCACAGCCCCTGGGCCATCCGGGTGCCCCGGGCATTGACGTGCTCTTCGGCAGCAGTGATGGTGCGGGTGGTTTTGCACTTCAGGCAGTAGGCCTCGATGGTCATGCGGTGCTCCTTTGGAAGAACGATGGAGTGCAGCGTAGCAAAGGAAGGAGGTGTGCGCAAGTGGGAGCATGTCGTCCGTCGCGTTAACAGCGCATGTGCATTGCAAAGCGTTGCTGCAGCGATAGAATTTCGCTGAGTCGGAAAAGAAGGGCCAGGGCAGGAGCGGGGGCGGGAAGTCAGGGACAGGATGGCGGACAGACTGCCAGGTTGTACAAAACCAGGCTGGATGAGGCAGATGGCCAGAACAGCCAGGGGGAGAGCCACCTGGGCGAACGTCAACTCCTCGGTAAACCACGGCGACGCGATGCCAGGGGTGCAGGCGAAGGCAGTTGCGTCGGGGACCATCATGAACCAGAATTCAAGGATCAAGATGCAGGCAAGCAAGAAGCGTCAGCGCATCAAGTTCGCCTGTGGTGTGATATGAGCTTCCAGCCAGAATAGGCATCATTCGGAACTCTTACCACGCCGTCAGTGAATTAGCAGATTGCCGACCTCAGCCGTTTTCTGCGTCGGCAAACGCTAGCCCCTTGGCGTTGAGTTCACTACGGAGCAGCGCAATAGCTTTGGGACCCATACCATGTAATTTTCTCAGCTCACCCTCCTTAACCCTCGTCAACTGCCCCAGACGCGTGTAACCGGCTGCGGTGAGTGCCCGAACTGCTGGTTTGGCCAGCCCCGACGGCAGGTCGTAGGTAGGCTCAACGTTATTCTGGTGCTCCATAGGAGGCTCCTCATGACAGAAAATCTAACGTCCTCTACGCTGCTAATCGTAACAGATTCGCTAGACTTGGGTCTTCTTGAGCATCCTACGGACATGGTTTCGCGTCACAGTCCTGTGCTGCCACTACTGTGGGTAGAACGCATTCAACAGCTTGACACTATAGAGGCGTGCCATCGCCTGGCACCAGCGCAACCCCCCCGTATATTGGTAGTGCCAGGCTTCGGTCACACCGGCATTGCTGCCAATCCGTTGCCAACCTTCAGCTTCAACGATCAAGCAACTGCAGGACGATCCCGCCGGTTGTACTGAGCCACAACGTGGTGGTCGCATGTTCAAGTATGTGTGGGAGATGGAAACGTATATCACGAACAACCAAGTACGAACACGGGTGATCAATGATGATTGGGAAGACACGTTCCGCACATGGTATCCGGGCTCCGGCCCGTCCTGAAACTGGCCGTGGATTCACTGGTAGCAGCATGATACCCCCGGGTTTTTAGTGCTCTCCTAAATCCCCGTATCAATCAGGAAAGTTTCCCGATGCGGATCCTATTGTATAGGGCGTGGTGATATTGGGATACACGACCATCATATCCATGCCGTGGTTGGCGTGGTACAGATTATGACAGTGGAACATCCACAAGCCCGGATTGTCTGCGACGAAGGCGACATCGTAGCTCTCGTGCGGGCGCATGCTGATCGTGTCGAGATAGATTGGGCTGCCGGTCAGCGGGCGGCCGTTCTTGGCCAGCACCGTAAAGGTATGCCCATGCAGGTGCATGGGGTGAATACCGTTCGCCGCGTCGCTCACCAGGTGGAGCTTGACCACCTGCCCCGGCTGGACCATGATCGTCGGGGTCTGGGGAAACACTGCCCCGTTCAGCGTAAAGACCGGGCCGGGCCGCCCATTCGAGAAGCCAACCGAGTAGCCCACAGTGACCGTGTAGGTCGCATCAAAATGACTCTGCGCAGTGATGACCTGGGACTGCCGCTGGCCGTAGGCGGTCATATCGAACGCCGTCCCGATCGCCGTAGGGATCAGGCTGGGTTCGAGCGCGCCCATGCCAACCAGCACCGCCGGGGCCGGCCGGTACTGCTGCTCGCCGTCTTTTGCTACGAGCAGCGCGACGGGGCCGCGTTTGGGCATGCGAATGCGCAGATCGTAGCGTTGCGCCGCATCGATTGAGATCGTCGTCGCGGTCAAGGGTGTCGGCTCGTTGAGGTCGTGCCCATCGAGGGCGGCTACCAGGAATGGCGCGCCGACGACGGTGAGATGATAGGGGTAGTTATCTGTATTAAGCAGCCGCAGCCGGATCCACTGGCCAGGCTGCGCCGGGATGTGCAGCGTGCCAACGGTGTCATTGACTGCTATGGCCCCCCAGCTATGCAGCACGATCCCGACATCCACATCATCGTGCGTCACAGGCGTTGTTGGCTCAACAATCAGGAGGCCATAGAGCCCGCGAGACGTTTCCGCGAAGCTTTCCTGGTGCGAATGATACCAGTAGGTTCCCGGATCTTTCGCGATAAACCGGTATATATAGGTCTCGCCAGGCTTGACGGCATCCTGGGTGAGGCCGGCCACGCCATCCGCGCTATTGGGGACGGCAACCCCATGCCAATGGATCGTGACACCGACCGACAGGTGATTGTTGAGCTTTACGATCACCAAATCGCCTTGGTGCACGCGCAGTGTCGGCCCCGGCGTGGTCCCATTGAAAGTCCAGGCATCCGCTCTCACACCGGCGCCAAGGTCTAGCCGGGCTGGCTGGGCGGTGAGGGTGAAGGTGTCGGTATGGGCAGCCGCCAGCGGCGCTTGCAAGCTGGCGATCGATATGCCGGTAGCCGGCGTCGCTGATAGACTTCCCGGCGGGCACATCGTGCCCGTGCTGCCCATGCCCATCGGCTGCATGGCCTCCGGCGCACAGATGCTGCTCATGTTGATCGCCGCAGGATAGCGCGAGGTCCACCAGTTGACCCCAAGCAGACCGCCAACCGTGAGTAGCACGCCGAGCAGACCGACCAGCACACGTCGCACGCTGAGAAACCTGCGCGTGCTTCCAGCTGGGGCTCCGTCCGTGCGCCCGCTGTCGCGCTCGTGTGGTAGTGTGTTTCTATCATATTGCATATATGTTCATCCCTTCTATAGCATGTAGAGCGTGAGTACCGATTACTGCGGCGCTTCGGTCAGCTCGGCAATGTGGCGGTCAAGCCACGCCAACTGGGCACCCAGGGTGTGAATGTGATAGTCCACCAACTGGAGGATGGACGGCCGCTCGGGGTCGCTAATGCCAGGGTTGTTCACAATCCTGCTGCGGCCTTGGTCATAATGGTCGCGTAAAAGTTGCAGGTAAGCACGGTACTGGTGCAAGACAACCAGCCGTTGCGGCGGGGTCAACAGCCCAAACTTGGTGAGCTTGACCGCGAACAGATCGGGATAATCCGGGCTGTACGTGCCGGGGTCAAGCATGAGGGTCAAAAAGCGCGTGCGCCCAGATTCGGTCAGGACATACTGCTTGCGTGGCTGGCCACGCTCTTCCAGTAGAGCAGCGGGCCGTCGCTCGGTCGTGGAGGTAATCAGGCCATGCTGCTCAAGCCGGCGGATGAGCGGGTAGAGCGTCCCCCAACTCAGGCGATGAAACGGTCCTAGGATCCGCTGGATAATGGCGTGCAGGCGATAGCCATATTGGGGGCCGTTCATCAGTTCACCCAACACGAACAGCTCATAGGCTGGATTGGGGATACGCCCGCCCGACGTGGGGCTAGAGCCTTCAGATGCCTCTAACAACTCGCTGATTTGATTAGATGCCATACCACTTCCTTATATATCGATTCGATAGTATTATATCGATTCGATAGTAAAAAAGCAAAGGGTCTGAGTTACGAATGAACTTCCTTTCCTTCACCTTTGTCTGCAAAGTTAGACAGATCGCCGAAAGCCTCCAACAAACGTTCATTCTTTGGACAAAACCGCTGTCTCGCCGCGCGGGAGCTATGCGACGAGCAATGGTGGGACCGAGTTCTTCCTGAGTTCAATGGCGGGGCAGGAGGCTGGCAACACGACCGGCACCGACAATCGCCTGGGTGTCTGGGCGTTGACCAACACAAAGGCCCTGGACGGACCCGGCACTCCGACCTTGATCAGCACGACCATCACCTCCGAACCCTATGTGGTGCCGCCGCCGTCCACTCAGAAGCTTGGCTCGGTGCCGCTGGCGGAATGCCTCAATCTCCCAGCGTGCACAACCAAGTATTTTGGTGCTCAGAAACCCTATCATGAGCGTGAAGGGCAGCTTGATAGCAGCGATACCCGCATATTCCAGACCACCTATGCCAATGGCCTGCTGTGGGGCGCATGTACTCAGCCAGAACATGGGCCCTTCGCCACTTCTCTCGAAAATTCCGTCTCCCTCGGGCTAGGCAGCTTTCGGAGCGAGAGAAACGGTATAGCCGAGTTGCTCCAGCCGCCGGACATGGTGTCGCTCGATGCGACTCGCATCGAGCTTGTCGAAGTAGTCGTCACCTAAGTCGGCATACGGCTTCTTGTCACGCACCATGTAATAGATGATCCGGAGCACACTATGTGCTACTGCTACGAGCGCTTTGTGCCGACCGCGTCGGCGTGCAATCCGATGGAATTGAGCGTGGAGGTAACTGCCCCGCGTCCGTGCAATCGAACAGGCTACTTCCCCCAACACCGCTTTCAGCCACGGATTACCGCCTGTTGGTTTGCTACTCCCCCGGTGCCCCGCACTTTGGTGGTTCCCTGGACAGACTCCGGCCCAGGAAGCAAGGTGTTTGGCGGACGCAAAGCGCTGCATATCCGTCTTCGGAGAATACCCCTATTGATCGCACGGCCGCTCCCCTCGAGACGGTCACCGTTATCGACCCGACCCATCATCTCTACGGCCTG
>JACDGP010000051.1 GCA_013821605.1 Herpetosiphonaceae bacterium | reverse complement strand
CCCCCAACTCCCGTCCATCACTCAATCCCCGCCACCCACAAACCCCAACCGGTCAAATAATCCCACCGGCAACAGAACACCGCCCCTAGCTACCTGGCTAGGGGGGTGTTGCGTGTTCATACCCTCCATACTGGGGACCCACTTCTACCGCAAGCAGCCGGCCGTCTCCGAAGATCGCTGCCGGCCCCGGCTCTGCTCACCCCTACCGTAGCGTGCCAGTCCTACCAGCCGGTCCAGATACGCCAGGAGCACACCGAAGTCCAAATCCTCGGCCGTCGCCCGATGACCCGCTATCCGCTGCTCAACCCGCCGTTCGCCCTCCGGATACAACAAAATCCAATCGCTCTGGCTCGCCTCTACCCCCTGCGTCAAGCGGCTACAAACCACCAGTTTGGGCTGCCAACGCAGCACCGCCTCGTCGAGCAACTCTGGCTCCAGATTAATCACCTCGATTGCCGGCCGGAGCATCTTGATTGCTGCCGTCAGCACATCCCGCGACGAGCGATGCTCATGTGCCACCAGGAGACAGATACTGCCCATTACTACCTTCCATTGCCCTCAGTGTACACGACCACGGCCACCTTGTTGATCCCCCAAATGTGTGATTTTTTGGATGACCCACACCATTTGCAAAACCCGCTAACGCTTACCCGCCGTGTCCGCCGGGTCCAACACCATTGGGTATATTAGGCGTTGGAGTCGGGGTCGGATCAGCATGGGTCACAGAATGAGCCCCGAACAGCAAGGCGCCAACGGTGAGCACCGCCGCCACCAGCGCAAGTGCGTGCTTCTTTCGTCGCATGGATTACCTCCCTTTATTGACTGCTAGATAGAGAGATAGTAGCATGGGTTGGATCAATGTCTTCCGAACCGGACCTATCGAGCAGCTGGCCCAGGACGTGCTGCGAGTGCTGGGGACCGACCAGTTCTTTGAACTGTTCTAGATAAAAACGTTAGGCGTGATGACCGAGGCAGAAACTAATTCACCCCTCTCGCCCATGCTGCGCGAATATCGCCAGACCCAGGCTGAACATCCGGGCGCGGTCGTCCTCTGGCGCAACGGCGAGTTTTTCGAGGTTTATTTCGAAACGGCCCGCTTGCTGGGCACCGAGCTGAATCTGCGTGTGAAGCCACGCCCGTTCGGCAAGGAGACCGTCGATTTTACCGGGGTACCGCTCGCCAATGGCCGCGACGCCGTCCATCGTCTACTACAACGCGGCTACCGTGTAGTGCTGGTCGAGCAGGTCGATGAGCCTGCAATGGCTGGCGTGCTGCCCAAAAAGACTATCAAGCGTGCCGTCGTACGCGTATTTACGCCCGGCACGCTCGTCGAGCTGGATCTGCTGGACCGGGGTACCAACAACTACCTGGCAGCCGTGATCGTTGATCACGGCGTTTTTGGCCTATCCTACTGTGATGTATCGACCGCCGAATTTGCTGCGACCGAGTTCCATGGTCCACAGGCACGCTCACGCCTCGAAGCCGAACTAATACGCTTGCAACCGGCCGAAATTCTGGTCACTGATGATCATGCCGGTACTTCGACCATCCCGTTGCCGCTGCACGGCTCCAGCCAAGGAGTGGCCGAAGCTGCGCGCCCCACGGCGTGGACCCGCGGCAACCTCACGATCTGGCCTGCCTGGCACTGGGATCTCACAAATGCCACCGAGTCGCTCACCCAGCAGTTCAACACCGCTTCGCTCGCCGGCTTCGGACTTACCGGTCTGCCCCAAGCAACCCGTGCTGCCGGTGTCGTCATCCAGTATCTGCGCGAAACCCACCGTGCCTCGGTTGCACAGATCGACCACATCCGCACCATGCACCACGATGCAGCCATGCTGCTCGATCCCCAAACCCAGCGCAATCTGGAACTGCTGGCCCCCATCGGTGCACGAAAGCGCGGCGCTCTGGTAGACCTGCTTGACCAAACCCTCACTCCCATGGGTGGTCGCCTGCTACGGCGTTGGATCGCGCAACCCCTCACTGACCTTGCGCCGCTCGAAGCCCGGCAAGACGCCGTCACACGCTATGTCGAAGCAACGCTCCTGCGCGCCAACGTCCGTAATGCACTCAAGGGCGTCGGCGACCTTGAGCGTGTTGCGAATCGCGTCATCCAGGGCGTCGCCGGCATCGAGGATGTGCACCGGCTGCGCGATAGCTTGCGGGCGCTACCCTCCGTCGCTGCGCTCGTCCACAATGCAACACCCGCCGCACTCTGCAACACCGCACCTCTCCTCCCGGCTGACGCTATCCTTGACGTCTGCGCCGATTCGCTTTGTCTGTTAGAGCGTGCGTTGAACGATGAAGCGGATGCGACCGGCGACGGCGTTGAACGTGGCGATCTGCTCAAGATCCGTCACGGCTTTGACCCCGAGCTCGACCGTGTAGTGGCTGCCGTACGTCTAGAGCATGACTGGCTACGAACCTTCGAGACCCGCGAGATCGCACGCACTGGCATACGGCTGCTCAAGCTCACCTATAACCCGAAGACCGGCTGGTTCATTGAACTCCCCAGAGCCACTCCAGCATACCTCATCCCGGCGGCCTATGAACGTAAGCCGGGTGCCGGTTCCAACGATCGTTACACGACTGCCGAACTGCAGGCGCATGAAACATTGCTCCAAGGCAACCAGCTGCGCTTGCGTGAACTAGAGCGTGCTGCGCTCGGGCGCGTCATTGCCGAAGTCGCCACGCATGGCCAGCGCTTGCTTGCCACGGCACGTACGGTGGCTGAGCTAGACGTCTTCGTCGGGCTAGCAGAAGTCGCGGTACGTCGTCGCTATGTTCGCCCGCTCCTAACCGAGGGCGTGGAGCTGGAGATTGTCAACGGACGCCACCCCATCGTCGAGTCCACGATGCACGAGCCCTTCATGCCCAACGACACGACGCTGGATGCCGAGGACGCCCAAATCCTGGTCGTGACCGGGCCGAACATGGCCGGCAAAAGCACCTATCTGCGCCAGGTAGCCCTGATCACCCTGCTGGCCCAGATCGGCTCGTATGTCCCGGCCGACGCGGCACGGATCGGGCTGGTCGACCGCATCTTTACGCGCATTGGTGCCCAAGACGACATTGCGACGGGCCAGTCGACGTTCATGGTCGAGATGGCCGAGACTGCCAGCATCCTCCACACCGCGACACCTCGCTCATTAATCGTGCTTGATGAGCTGGGACGTGGTACCAGCACCTATGATGGCCTGAGCATTGCCCGCGCAGTCATCGAGTGGCTTCACGGCAACCCGCAACTAGGCTGCCGCACGCTGTTCGCGACCCACTACCACGAGTTGACCGCGCTCGCTGACACCTTACCCCGTGTGCGGAACTACCATGTCACGGTCGCCGATCATGATGACCAGATCGTCTTCTTGCGCAAAGTCCTGCCCGGCAAAGCCGACCGCTCCTATGGTATTCATGTGGCCGGCCTAGCCGGCCTGCCACGTCCGGTTGTACGCCGCGCCGCAGAGGTGCTCGCGTTGCTAGAAACGCATTCGGACGAAGTGCGCGCCCAGGGGCACGTATCAACGACCGTCTCCCATCCCGCGCCGCAGATCATCGCCACGCCGGTTCATCCCGCCCTGCGGCAACTCCTCGGCATCAAGCTCGATGAGCTTACACCGCTCGCGGCCTTGAACAAACTCTACGAGCTGCAGGCCCTAGCAGCAGACTTGGAGACTGCATCGTGAAGACCACTCTGCCATTGAACTTTGCCCCCATGGATGAAGCAACTTCCCGCTCTATGCTCAAATGGCACTATCCGCCACCCTACGAGCAATATAGTGCGACCTCCACCGATGCGGAAGCTGTCCTGAGCTACCTCATGAACCTGGCGAATCGCTTCTATGCCATCCGGGACGCTAATACGCAGTTAGTCGGCTTCTGTTCCTTTGGTGCCAATGCCCAGGTACCCGGTGGCGATTATACCGACCGAGCGACCTTGGATATAGGACTTGGCCTCCAGCCGGAGCTAACGGGCAAAGGCCTGGGCCTGATGGTCGTCCAAGCCACCCTCGCGTTTGCTCAGCAGCAGTGGGCACCACCGCACTTCCGCATGACCGTTGCTGCCTTCAACACCCGTGCGATCCGGGTCTATGAACGCGCCGGCTTTCGCACGACCTATCGCTTTTTATCTTCAGGTCCTGCCCCACAGCGCTTTATCCAGATGGTGGCCCATCAACCAGACAGTGCAGCTTCGCATACTGGAGCAACATGATCGTCTTGCACTCCCGGTTATAAAGCAGGATTGTCGCTCCGTTGCCTCGGTCGTACGTCTCGCGGCTCTGGGTTTCCCACTGACCGTCTCGCCGTCGGTACGCAAAGGTGGTCTTCTTGAGCACGCCCCAATCGTCGGCAAGGAGTTGCACCTTCTTAATCTCGATGCACTTGTCCATGGCTACCGTACCCCCGGCACATCATCGATCCGGTCGAAGACGAGTTTTCCATGCTGGCGGGCCAGTTCGACCATCTGGTCCGCGCCTTTCGAAGGACCACCAATCCGTAGTGTCGCGTCACAGCGCTCAGCCAGGAGGCCACCAATCGGATGCATGATCTCATCCCAGGCGGCGTCGCCAATCTGGCGCGAACCCGCGATCTCCACCAGTGGCAATGCCAAATCTTCGCCAGTCACCGGGAGATGGACGGCCCGGAACAGGCGCAAAGCAGCCGCATGCATAGCCCGTAAATTAGCCTCGATCAAACCGGGGTCGTCGTTTGTGCCTGAGCGGTACGGACCGGCGACCAGAATCATCAGCGAAGAAGTTGCTTCGGTCATAGCTCCATTCTCTCCTAAGCCCGGTGATCGTTGTGCTGGCACCGGTATTGTAGTACATTACCGATGATAACCGCATAGAAACGCAAAGTCAAGGGGTAATTTATGAAAGAAGACGATGAGAAACGCGCACTGCTGACAGAAGAGCGGCGTGAGCGCATCCTGGACGAGTTGCAACGTACCGGCAAAGTGCTTGCTGCGGACCTGAGCCGCGCCCTCCACGTCTCGGATGACACGATCCGCCGCGACCTAGACGCATTGGCCGCACGGGGTCTACTCCGCCGCGTCTACAGCGGCGCACTCCGGACACCACCCGTGAATACGGACTACGTGGCACGACAAGGGGAGGGCGTGGCCGCCAAGGAAGCCGTTGCGAGAGCCACTGCCGCACTCATCCGTCCGGGTCAAGTCATCATTTTGGACGGTGGTACGACAACATTGGCAGTTGCCCGCTACCTCCCACGCGATCTCGCGGCTACCGTCGTCACAACCAGTCCTCCTGTTGCGGTCGCCTTGGCAGAACACACCAACATCGAGGTCATCACCATCGGCGGTCGATTGTATAGGTACCCACTCGTGAACGTTGGTGCAGCAACCATCGCTGGACTACGCGAGCTACGCGCCGACCTGTGCGTCATTGGGGTGCTCGCGCTTGACCCCGAAGTAGGTCTGAGTGTGCTTGACTATGAGGAGGCAGCCGTCAAGCGCGTCATGATCGAGGTGTCCGCCGATGTCGTCGTTCCCACTCCCGCTGCGAAGCTGGGAACGGTGGCGCCCTTTGTGGTAGCACCGGCCGCTGCTTTGACCCACCTCGTGACCGAGGCAAGCGTGTCCGAAGAAACGCTGGCTCCGTATCGTGCGCTCGGCCTCACAGTTGTTCGAGCCTAAAAGTCCACTACCGGCAAGTATGGCATAATAACAGGTGATGCAGGAGCCCGGATGGAACTCAACGATTTACAACAAGCGCGCGCCCAAAAGCTCGAACAACTGCGGGCAGTAGGTCATGACCCTTTCCCCCCACGTGTCAAGCGGAGCCATACCATCGCTGCTTTACGTGACCGATTTTCGACCCTGGAAGCTGAGCACACCACGGTCGAAATCGTGGGCCGTCTGATGCTGCGTCGTCCAACTGGCGGTTCCACCTTCGCGCAGCTTGTCGATGAAACCGGGCGCATACAGCTTTTCCTGTCAAAAAAAGATGTCGGCCCCGCGGCCTACAAGCTCTTTGTCGATACGACTGATTTAGGCGATATCATTGCAGTCGAGGGCTATCCCTTTCATACCAAGACTGGCGAGGCAACCCTCTTCGTGCAACACTGGCAGATGGCCGCCAAGGCGCTGACCCCATTGCCCGACAAGCATGCTGGCTTACAGGATACCGAGGCTCGCCTCCGCCGGCGCTATGTCGATCTGCTGGTCAACGACGACGTGCGTGAACGTTTCCGGCTGCGTGCCCAAATCGTCAAAGCCTTCCGCGATTATCTTGATGGCCAGGGCTTCGTTGAGGTCGAAACGCCGATGTTGCATCCGGTCTATGGCGGTGCCGCAGCGCGACCCTTCCTGACACATCATAACCAGTTGCACCAAGATTTGTATTTGCGCATTGCCTCCGAGCTCTATTTGAAGCGCTTGATCGTCGGTGGCTTCGAGCGCGTCTACGAAATCGGCAAGGACTTTCGCAACGAAGGCGTTGATCGCTCCCATAACACCGAATTCACCATGATGGAGTGCTACCAGGCCTTTGCCGACTACCACGATATGATGCGCCTGACCGAGGAGATGATCACCTATGTTGCCCGCCAGGTCTTGGGGACGACGACCATCGAATATGCTGGCGAGGTCGTAAAGCTTGATGCTCCGTGGCCTCGCATTACCATGCGCGATGCGATTGATGAATCTACCGGCATCGACATCAAGATGGCTGCGACACTTGAGCAACTAACGAGCGAGATCCGAGCACGACATCTGCACGTCGACACCAAGCCGACGTGGGCGAAGCTGGTCGATGAGCTATTCAGCGAATATGTGCAGCCCCGCCTACAGCAGCCGACCTTCATTATCGATTATCCGCAGCCCTTATCGCCTTTGGCCAAGCGCATTGCTAGCGATCCCGACTATGTCGAGCGTTTCGAGATCTTCGTGCTCGGCTCGGAGCTTGGTAATGCCTTCTCGGAGCTCAACGACCCACTCGATCAGGAGCAGCGCTTCTTGGAACAAGGGCGTGACTATGCGGCTGGCGATGACGACGCGATGCAGATGGATGTCGATTATTTGCAGGCGTTAATGACTGGCCTGCCACCGACCGGTGGCCTGGGAATCGGCATAGATCGCGTCGTCATGCTCTTAACCAATCAAAGTACAATTCGTGAAGTGATACTTTTCCCCCATCTGCGGCGTCTTAGTGACACACAGAGTGAAGCTACGGAGGTAGAGCAAACTGATGGCGAAATCATTGATCATTGAGCGTGAAAACTTACCGCTGGTTGTACAAGGCTGGCTTAAAGCGATCGGCCTAGCCGAAGCGGAACTGGTCGAATTGGTCTTTACGGAGCGCGAACTGCTCCTGCGCAAGCCCAGCGATCCCGAAGTCCGTGTCTGGGCGCAAGGACAAAGCGACCAATATGATAAACAATTCAAAGACTTGTTAGGGCTATAGGACAGGCACGATGTTGCAGCCGGAAACACTGCTGGCCGGACGTTACCGTATCCAAGACATGGTTGGCACGGGTGGCATGGGTACCGTCTATGCGGCGCGTGACGAGCGCTTGGGCCGTGATGTCGCGATCAAGCTACTACGTCCTGATCTGGCCGCTCAACCTCAGGAGCACCAGCGCTTCTTGAACGAGGGTCAGATCGCAGCGCAGGTCGTTCATCCCCATATCGTGCGTACCTACGATGCCGGTGATGCGCCAGAGGGACCGTTTCTGGTGCAGGAGTTGCTGCAAGGACGTTCGCTAGACCAGGCGCTCCCATTGCCCGTGGACCAGTCTATTGATGTCGTCGCCAACATCGCGGACGCGCTGGGGGCACTCCACGAACATGGCTATATCCATTGTGACGTCAAGCCCCAAAACATCTGGCTGCGACCTAACGGCGAGGCCGTGCTGCTCGACTTCGGTATCGCGCGCGTCGAAGGAACCCATACCACGACGCTGATCGCTACGCCGCAATACCTGGCACCCGAACGACTCGACGGGGGTCCCCCTACCGCCGCCTCAGATCTTTATGCGCTTGGCGCCGTGTTGTATCAGCTGCTGACTGGACGGTTGCCCTTCGACGGGCCGGAGTTGCAAGCGATCCTCGCCGCTCAGCGTAGTACGCCGGTGCCACCACTTGGCATTGCTGAGCCCAAAGCACCCCCGCTGGATCGGATCATCGCGCGACTGATGGCGAAAGTCCCGGCGGAGCGTTATCCCTCGGCGGCAGCCCTGCAGCATGACCTGCAGGTCGTCAGAGCGGCTAATGGACGGATGTTGGAGCAACAAGGGCAGCCGACACTCGTGGTAGCCCCACCCCGTCAGCCTGCCCCGTCCGGCGAGCCTGCTGTCCCTAGCGCGGCGCTGCCTGCTGCCTTTCCACTGCCTACCGCAGCCACTGGAGGGTCACCGGCACTGCCTCGCCGTCGCTCTTGCTGGCTACCGCTCTTGCTGCTACTTTTGCTCCTCTGCCTTGTGGTGCTT
The DNA here is from genome assembly GCA_013821605.1 of Herpetosiphonaceae bacterium. Taxonomy (GTDB): domain Bacteria; phylum Chloroflexota; class Chloroflexia; order Chloroflexales; family Kallotenuaceae; genus JACDGP01. The sequence continues at coordinate 27,818 of JACDGP010000051.1, read as the reverse complement.
ACGCTTGGACGCCGCGCGCGAGCTCTTCAGCGCATCACCCCAAGCCCACAGTCACAAATTATGCCGGTTGCGTCGCCAGTAGCTACCGCAAACTTCGTAGTCGTGCCCGATCTCACTAACCAAACGGCAACAGCGATCGCCACCCCGCCTCAGATGCTCGGCCTTCAGGTGCCGGTCGCGCCTTCACCGCCGCCTCAGCAAGATGCTCCGCCGGTCGCTCAGCCACCGGTGGCCCCACAAGCTGGTGGGCCAGTCGCTCAGCCCCCATTGCCTCCGGCCAGACGACTGCCCTTCCTACGACCGGGCAGAGGCAAGGGCAAAAAGTAGCCACGCCCGATGTTCAGAAACAAGCTTCAGCGGGATGAATAACTCCTCAGTGCGTCGCCGGAGTGGCATGCTCCTCAGTCTCCTTGCTGCTGTCCTAATCGCCCTTTTATTGCGCTGGCCACTCCTGCATGTGCCTTTGGAACGGGACGAAGGCGCCTATGCCACGGTGGCGACCTTGTGGCGGCAGGGCGCTGTCCCTTACCGCGATGTCTGGGATCACAAGCCCCCGTTGATCTATCTCCTGTATCGCCTGCTGCCGCTAGGTGGCGCTACCAGTGCCTGGACACTCCGCACCTGGGGCACAGCCTACTTTATGCTGGGTCTGCTCCTAGTGTATTGGATCGGGCGTCAGCTTTGGGATCGTCCAACGGCGACCGTGGCCACATTGTTGTATGCCGTGGCAGGTAGTGCGTTTGTGCTGCAAGGTCTGGTGCTGAATACCGAGCAAGCGCTGGTCGTACCGGCCTTAGCAGCACTCTGGTGTTTACTACGCTGGATCGAAGCGGGTCGCTGGCAAGCGGCAATCTGGCTCGGCGTGTCTCTGGCCGCCGTTGCCCTGATCAAACCGACGGCGGTACCGCTGCTATTGCCCTTGCTGTTGCTGGGCTGGCGGCGACAACCGCTCCTCGTGTCAGCAGTTGCGCTGACGGGCGGCGCGGTGATCGTCATACTGCCGTTCGCATTCTACTTACTCTTGCAACGTGCTTGGCAAGCAATGATATTCGCTCTCATCACCTACAATGGCCGCTACCTCCGCGTATCGCAAGGCCAGTGGAGCACCGCTGAACTTGCGAACATGGCAGCACCCTTTGCACCTCTGGCGCTGGCTGCACTCGGCGGCTTGGCACTGGCACTTCCTACTGGGCGACGTATAGATGGGAAAACTCGTCAACGTCTAGCGCTGGTCGGCTGGACCTTCGCCTTTGCCATCGCTGCCTTGGCCAGCTTACGCGCGTATATCCATTACTATTATCCCATGTTGCCCGGCCTAGCACTGCTGGCTGCACCCACACTCCTGTGGCTCGTCCGGCAGCCACATGGTTCAGGCTACCTCCAACGCGTTGCCCATTGGACTGCACCGCTGTCCTTGCTGGCCCTACTCCTCGTGCCGCTTGTAACGGGTAACCTGCGGGCGGGTAGCCAGACTCCGGCGGAGCAAAGCGTGAGCTTGTATAGCGATGATGGCCAGTTGTTTGCGGACGCGGAACGGGTTGCGGCCTATATCCAAGCCCACTCTGCCCCCAGCACACGACTGTTTATCTGGGCATCGGAGCCGGAGATCTATGTGCTTGCCCAACGACAGCCGGCCTCGCGCTATGTGTATGATTATCCGCTGGTCCTCTTCCCCGAGTTGGGCGGCGGCTTGCAAACCGAGCTTCAGCGCACACCGCCGGGCATAGTTGTCGTCTACGCCGGTGCCTATCCCAGCGGCTTTGACCAGGTCGTGACTCGCCGTGGCCTTGTTCGCCTGACACAAATCGGCCATTTTGAGATCTTCGGCTAGCGGCTCAATCCGCATGTGATAAATCAAGTGCCGCTGAGCGCATTCATCGCAGTTAAAATACCGCTTGGTGCTCCAAATAGAGCTCAATCCTCCATCACCCAATATGCAGCCGTGCAACGACGCCCGCATGGTCCGATGGCCATAATCCTTCGGACGTGCGACTATGCTCCTCGTTGCCCGCCGTGAATGCGTCAAGGACAGTTATGGCATTGCGCACCATGATCCAATCGATGCGCCTTCCCAGCTTGGAAACGGCGTTTCGCAACTCCTCGTCTTGACAGCATGTCGCTCCAGGTGTGGTGGGAGCAGCCGCCTCCCAGCCATCACGAAAACCGGCAGCGATAAGCTTCGTATAGGTTGGCGGATGGCTGCCGGCATCGGCGTTGAAATCGCCAACGAGCACGAGCGGTCCATCAATTTCTCGGAGAATCTGCACGAGTTCCTCCGCTTGAGCCTCCTGCACGCCTACATGGCTATCTTCAAGGTGCACCGTGACAAAGCAAAACTGCACACCGTGCAACTGGACCATGGCGTAAGCCCACCCTCGAGTGATAGTAACGACACCGAGCTGCGGGCTCGGGACCACAATGTTCGTGGCAAACGTCCCAGCGTGGGAGCCGCTGATGCTAGTCGTATCGCTTTCAGACATATCACGCATCAGGATCACATTGCGATTAGTAAATGCAGCGATCACGTCCTCACCAGGCGGCGTTCCAAAAGCCACACCCGGTCCGACGACCACCGCTTTGTAATGAGCGCCTAGGCTCTCAAGCGTATGTAGCAGGACGGCTAAGAAATCAAGGTTTACGCCGGAGCGATCGAATGGCAAGTCACCAGCGGCATGGCACTCCCACACGACCACCTCCTGCAGTCCAAAGATGTCGGGTCCTACGGCTGCGATCTCCCGGGCCAGGGCTTGCGCACGTGCCGCAAAGTTTGTTCCTGCAACTCGCCGCAAGGTTGCTCGGAGTGCACTACGAAATGCTGTGGAACTCTCCGCCAGCAACACGGGCGTAAGGTCGGCTCCCAGATACAGATTGTAGGTCATAACCGTCACATCACTACCCGGTCGGTTCAAAGCATGCTCCTGCCTATCGGCCACATTATGACTCCATGGATCACCATGTCAACGGCGAGCATAATCATCCGCACCGGGATGCTGTTCGTGGGGCCGTAGATCACCAAGCCGTACACAGCAAACTGGTATGCTTTGAGGTTGGTTTGATCGGTAAGACGAAGCAAAATTGGCCCTTGACAGCCTCCCCTCTGTCCTGTAGGATGAGCAACAGTCTTAGAAGGTGACGAATGGCCCACTATACGGCACAACTTAACTACTCGGCCAAAAAAGGCGCGAAAAAACCGGACCGGAGGTCTGGCTAGTCGCGCTTCGTCAGAAAATGACAAATCGCCGCCAGACCTCTGAATGGGTCTGGCGGTTTTTTTGCGTTCGTTTACCGGTTTCATCACAATGTACAGAAGGAATGCAGTCATGACTATTACCAAATGCACTAAACGCCCTGCTTCGAAACGCAACGTCGAATTCGCCATCGCCGCCATCTATGCCGCCTTTTGGCAACGTTTGAGGAGCAGTAGTCATGACCCTAGACAGATTTTCGATCATTGATTCGACTCTGCGCGAAGGCGAGCAATTTGCTCGCGCCCGCTTCACGACTGCACAAAAAGTCGCGATTGCCGAAGCCCTTGATGCATTCGGTGTCGAATATATCGAAGCTACCTCGCCCGTCGCATCACCCCAGAGCGAGCACGACCTACGGACCCTGACCGCACTTCCCCTCCATGCACGTATTCTGACCCACACCCGCTGTACCATTGAAGACGCCCGCCGGGCCGTTGACTGCCACGTCGGTGGTGTCAACCTGCTCTTCGGCGCATCGCAACTGCTGCGTGAGCATAGCCACGGTCGCACTGTGGATCAGATTATCGCTGAGGCGATCACCGTCATCCGCTTCCTGCAGGCCTGCGACGTCGAAGTACGCTTTTCCTGCGAAGACGCCTTCCGCACCGAGCGGGCCGATTTGCTCCAAATCTTTCGAGCCGTGGACGCCTGCGGAGTCCAACGTGTCGGCATCGCTGATACCGTTGGTATCGCGACGCCCCGCGAAGTCGAGGCGCTGGTGCGGGATGTGCGCGCCAACGTCCGTTGCGATATCGAATTCCACGGCCATAATGATGGCGGCTGTGCGATTGCCAATGCCTTCGCTGCCCTGGAAACGGGCGCGACACACCTTGACACGACGGTGCTCGGCATCGGTGAGCGCAATGGCATTACCTCACTATCAGGCTTGATCGCACGGCTCTACCTTTCGGCCCCCCAGCTTGTTACCCATTACCGGCTGCAACAACTTCCGGCGCTGGACCGCATGGTCGCGGAGTTCCTGGGCATCGATATTCCCTTCAACTCCTGCATTACCGGTGAGACAGCATTTACGCACAAGGCCGGCCTCCATACCAACGCGGTGCTCAAGCAACCTACAACCTACGAGGCGCTCGATCCAGCGATTTTTGGCCGCGAACGGTCGGTCCTGATCGGCCACCGCCTGACCGGACGCCACGCGGTTGCGCAGCGTGCGCGTGAGCTTGGCATCGAGCTCGGTGGTGACGCCTTGCAGTCCATCACCCACGAGATTAAGACCCGTGCCGATAACGTCCCCCTTTCGGCCTTAGAGGTCGACTCACTGTTGCTTGCACAGAATGCAGATCTACGTCGTCAACTATCAGACATTAGGGCAAACGCCTAGGCGTTTCGTATACGTTAGGAGAAGTGAACGTGGCACAGACACTTGCAGAGCAGATTCTCTCACATGCGGCCGGCTATAGCGTGCAGGCCGAGGATGTGATTACGGCGTCGGTTGACTTGGTGATGGCGCACGATAGTATTTCGCCCAGTATCATCAAGGTCTTGCGCGAGGAGCTTCAAGCACCGCGCGTGTGGGATCCGGAGCGCGTTGCGCTGGTAGTTGACCATGTCGCACCCGCATCGAGTATCCAGACGGCGGAAGCCCAGGCGCGCCTGCGACGCTTCGCTCGTGAAGAAGGTATCGGCCATCTTTTTGACGTCGGGCGCGGCATTTCCCATCAGGTGCTGATCGAGGAACGCCTCGCCCGTCCGGGCATGCTGATCGTCGGTTCGGACTCGCATTCGACCGCCTATGGCGCGGTGGGCGCCTTCGGCACCGGCATGGGCACGACCGATATCGCACTCGCGCTGGCCACGGGGCAGACCTGGCTGCGCGTTCCCGAAACCGTCCGAATTCGCGCAACTGGACGCTTGCAGCCGGGTGTCGGCGCGAAGGACCTCGGCCTGTATGTTGCCCGTATGCTGCGTGCCGACGGTGCGACCTACCGCTCGGTGGAATGGCATGGCGTTGACTTCCTCTCGATCGGTGACCGCATGACGCTGGCAACACTGTCGATTGAAGTCGGTGGCAAGGCCGGCCTGATCCCGCCCACCGGTCCCGCCGCCGCCGACCTTGATGTCCCCAACTGGCTCCGTGTCGAGGAAGGTGCCCACTATGAGCAAACGCTGGATGTTGATCTCGCACTGCTCACCCCGCAAATCGCAATGCCGAGCTATGTCGACAATGTGGCCGACCTGGCAGACGTGGGCCGGGTAGCCGTTGATGTCGTCTACCTCGGCACTTGCACTAACGGCCGCCACGAAGATATGGCGACGGCTGCGCGCATTTTGCGGGGTCGTCGCTTGGCACCCGGGGTCCGTATGCTGGTTGTGCCGGCTTCCAGCCAGGCCCTCGAACTCGCCATCGCCGATGGCACGCTTACAACCTTACTCCAAGCTGGTGCGACGATTGGTACACCCGGTTGTGGTGCCTGCATCGGCCGGCACATGGGTGTGCTCGCGCCGGGCGAAGTCTGCTTGTTCACCGGTAATCGCAATTTCCGGGGTCGTATGGGCTCGCCCGAGTCCCAAATCTACCTTGGATCACCAGCAGTCGCAGCGGCTACTGCCGTCACCGGTTACATCACCGACCCACGCGAGCTCGAAGCCGTGGACGAGGCAGAAGCACTCTTCGCGTAACCCACGCAGCAAGCAGCATCACAGAAAGGAAACGATTAACTATGGCAACCATATGGCGTTTTGGGGCGGATGTAAATACCGATCAGATCGTACCGGGGCGCTATGCTCCCTACATGACATCGGAGGCGGAACTGCCGACCTTCGCTTTTATCGAAGCGCGGCCTGAGTTCGCCAAGACGATGCAACGGGGCGATCTGATCGTCGCCGGTCGAAACTTCGGTTGTGGCTCATCACGGGAGTACGCCCCCCTTGCCCTGAAGCTGCTCGGTGTAGGCGCCATCATCGCCCCCAGCTTCGCGCGCATCTTCTTTCGCAACGCCCTTAACCTCGGTATTCCTCTCTTCGAGGCGGACCTAACTCATCTGGCCGATGGTGCGACGGCGACCCTGGACCGTGCGACTGGTATCGTGACCAGCGGAGGCGAAACAATCACGCTGCCACCACCGGCCGCCTGGATCCGTGAAGTCTGGGAAGCCGGCGGCATTGTGCCCTATTTCCGCACACACGGCCACTTCCCAGGCCAGGCAGGCAACTAGCCATGAGCTACATCATCTGCCTGCTGCCCGGCGACGGCATCGGCCAAGAGGTCATTCCGGCGGCCCGCGCTGCGCTGATCGCGACCGGTTTGCGCTGCCGCTTCGTCGAGGCCGATATCGGCTGGGCTTGCTTCCAGCGTCGGGGCACTGCCCTTCCCAACGAAACGCTTACGGCGGTGCGGCAGGCAGATGTAACTTTGCTAGGTGCCGTTGGTTCGCCGTCGCACCGCGTCACTGGCTATCGCAGTCCGGTCGTGGGCCTACGCCAGGCACTGGACTTATATGCCTGTGTCCGACCTGTTCGTACACCACCGCTCGAAGGGCAGCGCCCTGGCATCGACATGGTCGTTATTCGGGAAAATAGCGAGGGGCTCTACGCCGGTGGCGAAGAGGTAACGGGTGCGCCCGATGACCGGCGAGCAGTTGCCCATCGCATCATCACCAGTCACGGTAGCCGGCGCATTGCTCAGTTCGCGCTCGATTATGCGCAGCACCATCGGCGGCAGCGTGTCACGCTCGTTCATAAAGCCAACGTACTACGTGAAAGTTGTGGCCTGTTTCGTGAGACAGTCCTGGCCGTCTTTGCCGGGCAGGTCGGTACCAACCCTGTGGTAGTCGACGAACTGCTGGTTGATACCGCCGCCTATCATATGGTGCGCTCACCCGAGCGCTTTGACGTGATCGTAACCACCAACCTCTTTGGCGACATTTTGTCGGATGCAGCCAGTGCTTGGGGGGGTGGATTGGGCCTCGCTGCTTCGGCCAATATTGGCGCGGAGCGCGCCGTCTTCGAGCCCGTACATGGCTCAGCTCCCGATATCGCGGGGCGCGGCATCGCCAATCCGCTCGCTGCGATCAGTGCCGCCGCATTGCTGCTCGATTACCTGGGCGAAACGAGCCGAGGTGACCGGCTACGTACGGCCGTTGACGCTGCCCTGCGCGCCGGTATCCATACGCCCGACCTGGGCGGAGCTGCAACTACTGCCGAGGTCCTTGCTTTCGTTATTACTCATCTTACTGAGGAGAATAGTGCTATGACTTGTCCAGAATGTGAAGCCACCCTGACCTTGCCTGCGGATTTGATCGAAGGTGAGATCGTCCCCTGCCCGGATTGTGGCGCGGAGCTTGAAGTCACCAGCACATCGCCGGTCCAGCTTCAGCTTGCGCCCATGGTTGAAGAAGACTGGGGCGAATAAATGCGACTCGGCATTCTGTGCTCGCGCATCCGGGTCGAAGAAAAGCTGCTGTTTAGCGCTTTCGAGCGACGCGGGGTGAGCTTCGAGCGGATCGACGACGGCGAGGTCATCTGGGATGTGCAGGACCGCGAGCGACCATATGATGTGGTGCTCGAACGGTCGATCTCTTTTGGTCGCTCGCTCTACGCGCTCAAGCTGCTCGAAGACCGCGGCGTCCGCTGCATTAATCGGTACGACGTCGTCGCGACCTGCGGCGATAAGCTGTTGACGAGCGCTGCCCTAACGCGGTCCGGAGTGCCGCAACCGCGTGCCCTCGCCGCCTTCACTCCGGAAGCAGCGCTGCGCGCAATCGAGACGCTTGGTTATCCCGTCGTGCTCAAGCCGGTCGTCGGCTCGTGGGGCCGCCTGGTATCACGCGTCAACGACCGCGACGCTGCCGAAGCGATCCTAGAGCATCTTGAGGTGCTGGGTTCATGGCAACAGCACATCTTTTATATCCAGGAGCATGTTGAAAAGCCAGGGCGCGATATCCGCGCCTTCGTTATAGGCGATGAGACAATCTGTGCCATCTACCGCAGCAGCGAGCACTGGATTACCAATACAGCACGTGGCGGCAAGGCGAGCAATTGTCCCGTGACGGGTGCCGTTGGTGAACTGGCATTGCGCGCGGCGCAAGCCGTGGGCGGTGGCATCGTCGCCGTTGACCTGCTGGAGACGACCGATGGTCGCTTGCTGGTCAACGAAGTCAACCATACCATGGAGTTTCGTAATAGCATCGATACTACCGGTGTGGATATTCCCGGCCGTATCGTGGATTACGTGCTGGCGCAGTGAGCGGGGTTAGGAGCAAAGAGTGATACGAATAGCAATTGCCGGGGCGTCGGGCTATGTGGGCGGTGAGCTGCTACGCTTGTTGCTGCAGCACCCACAGGTGGAAGTTGTCCAGGCGACATCGGAGCGGCTGGCAGGGCAGTTCGTCCATACAGCGCATCCGAATCTCCGTGGCCATACGACCCTGCGCTTCAGCCCATTAGCTGCACTTGAGCCTTGCGACCTGTTGCTCCTGGCTCTCCCGCATGGTTCGGCAGCTAAGTCGATCGAGCGTTGGATCGAGCTTGCGCCGCGCATCGTCGACTGCTCGGCCGATTTCCGGCTACGCGACACAGCTGAGTACCGCCGCTGGTACGGGAGCGAACATCCTGCCCCGGCATGGCTGGATCGCTTTGTCTATGGCCTGCCCGAACTCAACCGCGAAGCAATCCGCCAGGCGTACTACGTAAGTGGCGTCGGCTGTAATGCGACGGCAGTGAATCTAGCGCTACGACCCCTCGTCCGCGCCGGGCTGCTTGATCCGCAGCGACCGGTGATCGCCGAAGTCAAAGTGGGATCGTCGGAAGGCGGCAACGAGGCCACGAGCGCCAGCCATCATGCCGAGCGTAGTGGTGTTATCCGCTCGTTTGCCCCGGTCGGCCACCGCCATACCGCCGAGATTCGGCAGGCGACGGCCCTCTCAGATCTGCATCTGTCGATCACCGCCGTCGAGTTGGTCCGTGGCGCACTCGCCACCTGCCACGCCTTCGTACGTGAACCCATCGATGATCGTGCCCTCTGGAAAGCATACCGGGCCACGTACAACGATGAGCCCTTCGTCCGCATCGTGCACCAACGCGCCGGTGTCTACCGTCACCCAGAGCCTAAGATCCTTGCGGGTACGAACTATGCCGACGTCGGTTGGGCGCTTGACGAGGAAACCGGCCGCATCGTGGCTCTATGTGCGATTGACAATCTTGGCAAGGGTGCCGCAGGCAGCGCCGTGCAATGTATCAACCTGATGCATGGCTGGGACGAAACAACCGGACTTGGCTTTTGGGGCCTCCATCCGGCCTAGCACACGTTTATGCTATAGGTTAACTATGCAACATTGTGAGCACATAACCGTCGTCAAGATCGGCGGCGCGGCAGGAATTGGTTTAGAAAATCTATGTGACGACCTTGCACAGCGCTGGCATGCGGGCGAACGCTTCGTGTTGGTTCACGGCGGCTCCGACGCGACGAACATCCTGGCCGAACAGCTTGGCCATCCGCCGCGCATGGTCGTATCGCCTTCTGGCCACACCAGCCGCTACACCGACCGGCGCACGCTTGAAATCTTTGCCATGGCGACCGCTGGCATCAACCGTGCGCTCGTTGAGCGTCTTCAGGGGCTAGGCGTACCGGGCTGGGGTCTCTCCGGTATCGATGGCAACGTCCTGCGTGCACGGCGCAAAGCGGCGATTCGGGTGATCGAAGATGGGCGGGTCCGCGTGCTACGCGATGACTGGACCGGTACCGTCGAGTCGGCCAATGGTGACGCGCTGCGTATGCTCCTCCACGGCGGCTTTTTGCTGGTGCTCGCACCATTGGCCGCCGGGGACCATGGCGAGATGCTGAATGTAGACGGCGACCGGGCAGCAGCAGTCATCGCAGCCGCACTTGGAGCCGAAACGCTCCTATTGCTGTCAAACGTGGCCGGTTTACTGCGTGCTTACCCGGATGAAGCATCGCTGCTCTCGGCCATCGATCTTGAAACACTGCCCGCGGCTATGGAGTTTGCCCACGGCCGGATGAAAAAGAAGTTGCTCGGCGCCCATGAAGCCTTGGCTCGTGGCGTCGAACGGGTCATTATTGGTGATGCGCGCCGCGCACAGCCGGTCGGCGATGCATTGATGGGCATTGGCACCGTGATCGGTGCGCCGGTCCTGGCAGAAGTTTCATAACACGAAATGATGAAAGAAGGACGAGCAACCGATGAAGCTTGATACCCCAACGCAGCCGGATTACCAGGCCCTCGAAGCACGCTATAGCACCGGTGTGTATACCAAGCGTCCTCTCACAATTGTGCGCGGCGCGGGCACGACCGTCTGGGATGCAGATGGGCGGGCCTATCTCGACTGTGCAGCCGGCTACGGCGTCGCTAATCTGGGTCACTGCCATCCTGCTGTTGTGTCGGCGGTGCAAGAGCAGGCCGGACGGCTGCTAAGCTGCCCCGAAAGCCTACATAACGACCAGCGCGCACTCCTGCTACAAGAGCTTGCTGCGGTGCTGCCGGCGGGACTAGACCGCATCTTCTTGTCGAACTCAGGCACCGAAGCGATTGAAGCCGGTCTTAAGCTGGCACGCGCCGCGACCGGCCGTACCGGTATCGTCGCTGCCATGCGCGGTTTTCATGGACGCAGCTTCGGCGCGCTGAGCGCGACCTGGGAGGCGCACTATCGTGATGCTTTCCTGCCGCTCGTGCCCGGCTTCACCCACGTACCCTATAACAATCTCGAAGCACTTACTGCTGCTGTTGACGACACGACGGCTGCCGTGCTGCTCGAGGTGGTCCAGGGCGAAGGCGGCGTCCGCCCTGGTACGGCCGAGTTTCTGTGTGGTGCTCAAACATTGTGCCACGAGCGCGGAGCGCTGCTGATGATCGACGAGGTTCAGACCGGGATGGGCCGCACCGGACGGCTCTTCGCCGTCGAGCACTTTGGATTAGCACCGGATATTCTAGCGTTAGCGAAGTCCTTAGGTGGTGGTGTACCCATCGGCGCGACAGCCTTTGGTACGCGTGTCGCTCCGTTAGCACCGGGCGTTCATGGCTCGACCTTCGGCGGCAACCCGCTGGCCTGCGCTGCTGCCCGTGCAGCCTTACATGCAACGATCGAAGCCGAGCTGCCGGCCCGCGCCGAGCGACTTGGTGCCCGACTGTTAGCCCAGCTGCGTGAGATTCCATCACGGCGTATCCGCGAAGTGCGCGGTCTCGGTCTGATGATTGGCATCGAGTTGCGCGAGAAGGCTGCGCCCTATTTGCGCGCCTTGCTGGAACAAGGCATTATTGCGTTGCCGGCCGGTCCATCGGTCATCCGGCTGCTCCCGCCCTTGATCATCACCGAACAGGAGTTGGACCGCGTCGTCGAGGCGCTGCATGCCGTACTCGCGGTGGAAGCGATAGCAGGTCATGCAGCTTGAAGTCCCTCCTCTCGCTGTGTCACAGCTAAGCGATGCCGCCGCAGTTGACCTGCTGCATCGCCTTGTAGCACTCCCCAGTGTTTCGGGGCGCGAGCATGATGCCGTTCACTATCTCGTAGACGTTATGCAACGTCTGGGCTTTGAAGCATATGTCGATCAGACGGGGAATGCTGTCGGCCACATTGGGCAAGGCCGGCCCGAGGTCGTGCTCCTGGGGCACATCGATACTGTCCCTGGCTCGGTGCCGGTCCGCATCGAGGACGGCAAGCTCTATGGTCGGGGCGCTGTGGACGCGAAAGGACCGCTTGCGGCCTTCGTAGCGGCCGCTGCACGCTGCGGTGCAGTGGCGAGCGGTGGGCGTGTGACCGTCATCGGCTGTGTCGAGGAGGAGGCACCTTCATCGCGCGGCGCGCATGGTGTCCTCGATGCCTATCGCCCAGATTACTGTATCGTGGGCGAGCCAAGCGGTACGGGCGCGATCACGGTCGGCTACAAAGGCAGCCTCCGGGCGCGGATTCATCTCAGCCAGCCCAGCGGTCACTCTGCCCATGATCGCTTGACGGTAGCCGAGCAAGGCAGCGACCTGTGGCAACAGCTTCGTCGTTGGAGTGCAAGGATCAACGTTGGCCGCGAACGATCTTGGGATCAACTTATTCCTGCTTTGGTTGGGATTCGGAGTGGCAGCGATGGTCTCCAGGACTGGTGCGAGTTGGAGCTCAGCATTAGACTGCCAGAAGATATTGGACCGTCGGCAGCAGCAGCATGGCTGCGTGAACTTGTAGGCGAGGGGTCGCTCGAAATTCTGGGCGGCGTTGATGCCTTTCGTACCTCACGGAGTTCGCCGGTGGCACGGGCCTTGATCGGCGGTTTCAAGCGTGAAGGGCTGGTGCCACGCTTCATCGTCAAGACCGGCACATCAGATATGAATCTCGTCGGCCTGGCATGGGGCTGCCCGATCATCACTTATGGTCCTGGTGACGCAAGCCTTGACCACACGCCGGATGAGCATATTCTGCTTGCAGATTATCTCCGCTCAATCCGGGTGCTAGAGCATACGCTCACTGCATTGCTCGCTGCGTCGGCAGTCTAGCGAAACCCTGTCGTCTTCTTTCCCCTCGCCCGCGCACTGGGAGAGGGGCTAGGGGTGAGGGCCGTCTTGCCCGCACTTGCACTCGTATTCTGCTTTTGCTACGCTGAGCATGAGCCGTTCATAGCGCAAGAGGCGACAGGTAATGAGCAGGACGTTACGGACCGTGCAAGCAACAGCATATATCCAGCCGCTCCGCGAAGGCGGTTCCCTACCCGCAATTATGGCTGGCGACGATGACGCCCTGTATGTAGTCAAGTTTCGTGGCGCCGGTCAGGGACAACGCGCCTTGATCGCGGAACTCCTAGGTGGTGAAATTGCACGAGCCCTCGGTCTGTTGGTGCCGGAGTTGGTGTTTGTGGAACTTGATGCTGCACTGGGCCGTGCCGAACCAGATCCGGAAATTCAGGCGTTACTGCTGGCCAGTACGGGGTTGAACCTAGCACTGGCTTATTTACCTGGTGCCTTGGCATTTGATCCTCTGCGCGATGCCCCAGACCCGGCGCTGGCAGCCGAGATCGTGTGGTGTGACGCATATTTGACCAACGTTGATCGGACGCCCCGTAATACCAATCTCCTGGTGTGGCAGAACAAGTTATGGCTGATCGATCATGGTGCAGCGTTGTTCTTTCACCATGGCTGGGATAATTACCTCGCCAGCAGTAAGAGTCCGTTTCGGTACATCCGCGATCATGTGCTTTTGCCGTTCGCGGGCGATCTCCTGGCGGCAGATACTGCGCTTGTGCCACGGCTGCTGCCGCCAACCATTGGGGAGATTGTTGATCTGATTCCGGACGAATGGCTACGCGACGAGCCCCAGTTCGCGACCCCCGACGAACATCGCCGAGCATATCGGGACTACCTTGTGAGCAGACTGGCTGCACCCCGAGCCTTTGTGTCGGAGGCGATCAGTGCCCACCGCTAGTCCCTGTGATTACGCCATCATCCGCGTCGTGCCCGCTGTCGAACGGGGTGAGTTCATCAATGCCGGTTTGATCGTCTTCTGCCGGCCACGCCGCTTTCTCCAAGCCGAAATCGCCCTTGATACGGAGCGCTTACGTGCTCTGGCACCCTATGCGGATACCACGCTGATTGCGGCCCATCTAGCCAGTATGGGGACCATCTGTCGCGGCGGCCAAGAGGCAGGACCGATCGGTGCTTTGCCGCTCCAAGAACGCTTTCACTGGCTGGTTGCGCCGCGCAGCACAATGATTCAAACCTCACCGGTCCATCCCGCCTTGTCGACTGACCCAGCCAAACTCATACAACAACTGATGCAATGGTTCGTATACATTGACAGAAGTAGCCCGCCGCAAGCCTAGGGTTTGGAGGTGGTTCCATCCGGCTGCGTCGAGCCTGGTTGACCGGACGAGGACGATATGGTGCCGGAATTAGAGCCGGCCACAGGACCATTGACGGTGCCGCCCTCTACAAAAGCACCCTCGCGCTTGTCAAGCGACCCTTCTGCATAATCACCATCACTCATGTTGACCGTACGCCGCTCGCCGAAGTTCATTGGGCCGAGGTGGATGCCGCCGTGGACGTCGCCCGCCACAGCGGCACCGACCTGGGCATATCCACTGATCTGCTGATGATGCATCCGGACATCGTTCTTCCCATTGACCTTCTCGACCTCCGCGCTGAGTTGCTCCAGCAGGGTACGCAATTGCCCATCCGCTGCTGCCAGCTTGTCGAGCTCGGTAGCAAGCTTCTGTTGATAATCCACGTCCGCCGGATCGTCTTCGACATCGGCCAGCGCTTTCTGCGCTTTTTTGGCTGCATCACCACGCTGGCCAAGGGCCTCGCGCAACTTGGTTAACGCGTTCTTGCCCACGTTGATGAGTGCCTCGCCACCCATGGTGCCGATCTTCTCGGTCGCTTTTTGCGCCGCCGTATCCAACCCCTTGCTCGTCAGCAGATACTTAACGGCTGCCGACACCACACCACTAATCGCCGCAATGGTGAGACTCATGTGTACCTCCATTCGTATTCGGTTGACCTATTGCCGACTTCCTGCTGTGTGTGCTCCTTCCAACAGGTATTTGCTCATAAGCCGTTCTATCAATTGCCAAAAAACCGGATCGCGCCTCCGGCGCGGAGTGGGTAGTATGTACCGGTCGGCAGAGGTGGTCCCATGTGATAGGCCATACATCTCACCGGATCAGGACGCAGGGTTTCAGGACGCAGAACACTTTACACTGGAAGGTGCGTGGCAAGCCGAAAACCAACATTGCCGATCCGGTCATCGGGCGAGCCGAAGTCACGGTTGGCCGCGCGGAGGAAGATCGGATTGAAGTTCCAGGAACCGCCGCGAAGTGTAAAGCGTTTTCGCGCAACCTCTGTCGGCTGCTCGCGCCCATCGTCCGCATCATACGGATACGGCCCATAGACGCTGCCCGTCCACTCCAAGACATTCCCCGCTAGGTCCAGCACCCCTTCCGGCGTCCCACCACCAGGGAAACATCCCACTGCCGTCATGCCGTTGTATGTCCCATCGTAGTTCGCCCGGTCCCCATCCGGTTCCTCCCACCCCCACGCGTACATCCGCCGCTCCACACCCCGTGCCGCCCACTCCCACTCGGCCTCCGTCGGCAAGCGGTAGACGATGCCTACCGGATTGTACCTCCGCTGTTGCGTCAGCCACCTACAGAACGCCTGCGCCTCGTACCAACTAACCCCCACCACCGGATGGTTGGCCCGCGCCATGCCCCACCTCTCGTCCCCCCAATAGTTGGGAGCACGGCGATTGTCTTGTGCATCGAGCCACTCCCGTCCCCTGCCCTCCCACCACGGCACCACCCGGTCGTAGCCCGCATCGTCCATAAACAGCTTGAACTGCCCGTTGGTCACCGGATACTTAGCAAGCGCGAAGGACCTGACGCTCACTGGCTGGTCATTCACTACATGACTATAATACGGCTGCTCATCCTTCGGCAGCCGTCCAACTTCCTGCGCTGTCAGACCGATCACGAACGCTCCACCGCCAATAGTGATGAGTGAAGGCGGTAATGCGCACACGCCAGGACGGGGATCGCCTAGTGTGCCAAGCAAGCTGCCCGCGCGCACCCGTTCGGTAGCCGGTAGCACCCGACCTTCGACAACGCTTCCCAACTGCTGTGCAAGATCCCGACGCACACGCTTAAACGCCGTATCGCCCTGTTCCAAACGATCCCAGCCAAGCTCCTGACCCAGATCGGCGGCGAAGAGGAGGTCGCGCTCCGTTTGCTCCACCGAACGCTCCTCGCACGTGAGCAATTCCTGGAAGAGGCGGTATGGCATTTCCAGTTTGTTGCCACTGACATGATCGCCAACTCCCAGCATGATCGGGACGCGCCATCGGTCGTCGTTGCGCCGTGCCATGATTTTGTCCACCACATGGAGACCGCTGACCAGATGGACACCCGCCAGGTATTCCTGGAATGTCAGATGCGGAAAGACGTAGGCATCTCCCGCATCACTGGCCTGCAATAAACCCGCACGCTTATCCGTATAGTCAAGAAACTTCTCGGCGCCATCGTAGGGGTTGGTATGGCCACGTTCTTTGAGCGCGTCCATCACCAGGAGGCGCAACTGCTCGCACCCGAGCGACCCCTGATCGGTGCCGCGCTGTGCTTCGTGGGCCCGAAATGCAGCCACTTCAAGCAACGGACGGAACGCCTCGACACCGCTGTTGGGTAAGCTAATGTAGGCCATCAGCGTCCCATAGGCAGTCCCATCGGCCCGGCCAAGCTCCCATTGACCGAGCAAAATCTCGATACACCGGTGGTACAGCGATACACTGTCTTCAGGCAGGCGGCCATCATTGAAATGCACCACCGCCATGATCGTTAGCAGCAAGGGCCGCACGCCCAGCCGTTGCAGGTCCGGACGCCGCCCAAGGGCTGTCTGCAAGGCCGTCACCCGTTCCCCGCGCCACTCAGCCGTGCGGTCGTTCGCCCGCGCTGCCTCGTGATACCAGGCCGCAATAAAATGTGCCATCTGCCCACGCGTCCAATCGGCTAATGTCACCGTGGGCCATCCTGGGAGTTGCCATGCAGCGTTGCGTTCGCCTTCATAGGCGCGAACGCGACAGGTCACGATGATGCGGCACAGCGGGTGTTCGGTAGCAAATTGCGCGACGGCCTGCACGACCTTGCGGCGCGACTCGACCGTCGCCACTTCGTCCAACCCATCAAGCAACAAGATCACCGCGCCACGGTTGATTCGATCACGGACGACGGTTGCGAGGCCCGTGCTGCTCGTCGCGGGATCGATAAAGTCGGCGAGGGCATTCCAGAGATCATGGGCCGTGCCGGCCAGTCCGGGGTCTTTTGCCAGCCGCTGGGCAAAGGTGAGCAGCGGATAATAGATGGGCAGCGGGCGATAGTGCGCGCCTAGCCTTGACCAACCCTGCAAGCGCTCCTGGAGATCGACGTGCTCGTCCAGACCGGCCTCGGCCAACGTCAGCGCCAGATAGCGCAGCAGCGTGCTCTTGCCGCTTCCCGGCTCCCCAAGCACCACTATATGACTGCTGTCGGCAATTGCCTCAGTGACCAGTTGAGGACCGTAGAAAATCAGCTCGTCACCCTGTTGGGTGGCTGCGGCTAGTTCTTGAGGCGTCCACTGCACCAGATCCTGTTCGCTGTAAAAGTCCGAATTGGCGTCGATTACACCACTTAACAGTGTGCGGCCCCCAGCAACAATGGAAATGGGCCTCCTATCAGCTCCTGCTTGACCCGCAACTCGTACGCGCGAACGCTGCTGCGCCGGCAACAGTTCAGTGCCACGATGTGCAGCGAGATACGCCGATGCATCGAACTGTGCCAACGATGCTCGATCAAAGACCTCGCGTTGGACCATTCCTGCGGTAGCCAGCTGGGTATAGACCTGATCGAGCTTGATCGCCAGGAGATCGGTGCTGGATTTTTGCTCCCGAATACCCTGCAAAGGGAGCATCGCACACCGTGCAATCAGGTGCTCGAGATATTGGTGGAGGAGGGCTGATTCGTCGCGGGTCCATTGCCCGTTGATAAAAACATCGCCGTAGAGCGAGCCAGCCACTGCCACGCCAACGCGCGCCGACTCCGTGACGACCTGAGTGGTGCCACCGGCAGTGGTAGCCGCCTCCACCTGGAGCACAGCATCAACCTGCTGCTCCCCAAACTGTGCCCGCATCCGCGCAAGGAAGCGCGCAAAATCGGCAGTCTCGATATCACCATCTCGTAACGCCGCCTGTTGCCTTTGGATACGTTGTGCCAGGTCATCCGTCATCGCGCTTATCCTGAACGTGAAAGGGAGATAGGTTGCGCCGTGCCCTGATGTTCACGTGTGCTACTGGCCCGAGCACGGCGCGGGGTTCTTTGGCCGGGCAACGCCACGACCGGGATCGAAGCTCGCACCTTTCCAGGTTCGGCGGGACCACCTCGCACGTGGCGATGTGGCATTTGGCCGGGCAAGCCGGGTGCGTGGCAAGCCGAAAACCAACATTGTTGTTCCGGTTATCGGGCGAGTTGTTGTTACGGTTGGCCGCGCGGAGGTTGATCGGATTGTTGTTCCAGGAACCGCCGCGTTTGCGCCTCGATCCGCCGATAGTGTAGCACGATCTGGCGCTACGTTGTAGGTGGACTGCTCAACCAGCCGCCCAGCAAGCGGCCGATCTCGTCGATCAAGCGCGCGCCGTGCTCGTAGCGATTAGGCGTAATCAACTCAAGGGTAACACACAGGCGCCAGTGTAGCCGCAGTTGCTCCAGGCGAATATCGGCCTCCAGCAGCGCGCGTCGCCGCTCACCACCGCGACTTTTGCCGGCCCGGATCAAGAGTTCGTGGAGATCGAGGGCTGCGTCCTGCACGCGTTTGGCGAGGACAAAGCGCTGGCTTTTGGGAAACTGCATCGTCTGCGGCACAAGCCACGCTAGCAAATCGTAGGTTTTGGCGAAGATCGGTGACGGCTCAAAACTCATGGCCGGTCACAGGACAATATCATTTAGCACCCGACTCCGCAGGCGGTACGTATCGCCATGTACAGCATGCGCGACCCAGCCTCGCACACTCGCCGTCACACGATCGAGCGGAAGATGCCCGCTATGGTACTCCTGCATGAGGGCGCGCATCCGTCGCTTAAAACGCACCAGGTTGGGCCGCTTGAGACGACGATGCGTCGGGTACAGTCGGAAGCCAAGAAACGGAATACCCGTCGCCACCGGATAGATCTGGGTTTTGCGTTCATGGAGCAGGAGGCGTAATCCGTGCAGGAACTGTGCAATGTCGTCGCGCCATCCGTGGAGCGTTTGTTTGTCATCGGCGAAGACGAGCCAATCGTCGGCATAGCGCACGTAAGCACCACAGCGTAAGGTCTGCGTAACAAAGGTATCAAGTTCGTGGAGATACACGTTGCCCCAGAACTGTGAGGTCAAGTTGCCGATCGGAAGACCACGCGCGCGTTCAAAAGGGGTTAGCAGATCGTCGCCGGGGAACCACTGCGGCGTATACTCGCTGTCAAGCACGCCGGCACCACTAGCCAGCAGGAGATCGATCAAGCCCAATACCTGATCGTCAGCGATACGTCGTGTCAGCAGGCTACGTAAAATCGCGTGATCGATCGACGGAAAAAACTGCACGATGTCGCCTTGGAGGACGTAGCGATAGCGCCGCGCATACTCCTGGGCACGGTCCAACGCGGCGTGCGTGCCCTTCCCGATGCGACACGCATAACTATTATGGATAAAACGGCGTTCCCAGATCGGCTCGATGATGTTGCACAGCGCGTGATGCACGACGCGATCCCGGAATGGCGCGGCGCTGATTTTACGCTGCTTGGGCTCCCAAATATAGAAGTGGCGGTAACCACTCGGCCGGTATGTGCCAGCTTGAAGGTCATGCTGGAGCTCGAACAGATTGCGCTCCAGATTGTATTCAAACGCCGCGACATGCCCGTTACCACGTTTGCCGCGCCGGGCGCGGTGAAACGCCAGCCATAGATTATCGAAGGTATGAACGTGGTCCCATAGCTGCCGATATGTTTTCATCCACTCCACCAAAAAATCGCGGATCGCGCCTTCGGCGCGGCGACCATACGGCCACTATTCTATCCTGGATATTGCTCAACACGTAACCGCAACCGATCTACAGATCAGGACACAGGGTTTCAGAACGCAGAACACTTTACACTGGAAGGTGCGTGGCAAGCCGAAAACCAACATAGTAGAACCGGAAACCGGGCGAGTTGAGGAGACGGTAGGCCGAGCGGAGGTCGATCGGATCGTCGAACCAGGAACCGCCGCGAAGTGTAAAGTGTTTTTGCGCAATCTCTGTCGGCTGCTCGCGCCCATCACCCGGATCATATGGATACGACCCATACACGCTGCACGTCCACTCCCAGACATTCCCCGCTAGGTCCAGCACACCTTCCGGCGTCGCACCCCCAGGGAAACATCCCACTGCCGTCGTGCCGCTGGAGGTCTGCCCGTAGTTCGCTCGGTCCCCCTCCGGTTCCTCCCGCCCCCACGGGTACATCCGTCGCTCAGGTCCACGCGCCGCCCACTCCCACTCGGCTTCCGTCGGCAAGCGGTAGACGATCCCGTTCGGATTGTACCTCCGCTGCTGCGTCAGCCACCGGCAGAAGGCCTGTGCCTCATACCAACTGATCCCCACCACCGGATGGTTGGGCCGTGCGCTCCCGAAGCGCTGGTCCTCCCAAAACTCCGGTTGATCTTTGCGCCTGCGCTGCTGCCACACCTGCAGGCGTGGATCTGCCGCATCATCACGTTGTCGCCAAGCTCGTCCGGCCCGCTCCCACCACGGGGCATCCGGATCGTAGCCATGGTCCTCCATAAACAGCTTGAACTGCGCATTGGTCACCGGATACCTGGCAAGTGCGAAGGACCTGACCGTCACCGGCTGCTCATTTACGGCACCACCAAAATACTCCTGCTCATCCTTCGGCAGCCGTGCCACTTCCTGCGCGGTCAGGCCGATCACGAACGCTCCACCGCCAACCTCGATCATTGACGGCGGCAATGTGTACACGCCCGGACGGGGATCACCGACGCGCGCCAGGACAATCCCGCCCGTCACGCGCGCACGTGCAGTCACAGCAGGGTCCGGCGCTTCCACAATCGCGAGGGCATCGGCGCGCAGACGATCCGCGAGCGGTCCCTGGCCTTTGAAGCGCTCCAATTCCACCAGTGCCGCCGTCGCCAGTTCAAGCGCCACGGCATGCTCGCTCGGCGTCGAACCACGATCGATCAACTGCCCAAGAAAGCGCCAGCAGCGCTCGCGGCTGAGATGCCCCGCACACAGGAGGATCACCTCGCGCCAGCGTGGGTCGCTGTAGTGATCGAGCAATTCCGACCAGCGATCCGTCTCAGCGACGTGGCGCGCTGCTAGAAACTCTTGAAATGACAGGTGGCTGAAGGCGAAGCGATCAGGCTCGCGCTCGTCGAGCAGGCCAATATGGACGGGAAGCTCATCAACAAAGCTGCGTGCGGCGTCACGCGCATCACTCTGGTGGTGGAGGTGGTCGGCGACCATCGCAATCAACTCATCACGGCTCACAAGTTGACCGTCCTCACCACGTTGATGCATCGTATACGCGACCGCCGCCAGCAGTTCGCGCTTGGGATTGAGGCCCATGCTAAGGCCGGATGTTCCGGCGTACTCCAGCCGCTGTTGACCGGCTCGGTCGGCCTTGCCGCGACCGCCACGCAGCAGCACCTCGACACACTCTTCGTACAGCGCCGCCCGGTCTTCCGGCAACACATAATTGTTATAGTAGATCACACAGATCACGGTCAGGAGCAGCGGATTGACGGCCAACCCTCGCACCTGCTCGTTCTGTTCGAGTGCCTCCCAGAGTTCACGCGTGTAGCGTTCGGCCTCCTGACGCTGCTGATCGGCAGTAGCCTGCGGCTTGATCAGGCGGTACAGACTACGACTCCAGTTGGCGATGAAGCGCTGCTGCTGGTCGGCACTCAAATCGGCGACGGTGCAGACACGAAAATCGGCCTCGATGCGTGCATCATCCTGATACGCTGCGATGCGCGAAGTCACGACGCAGCGGCACTGCCGGTAGCGCTGCACAAACTCCCGTACGATACCACTAACAAACGCGCGATCCGTTTTGCGTGCGACTTCGTCCAAGCCATCGAGCAGCAGGATCGCCCGACCCGCGTCGCACAGGCGATTGAAGAAGTCGGCGGGCAGATCGAGATCGAAGCCCGCGTAGTAGTTCGCCAGGCAATCAGCAGCAGGCGTGGGCGGGGTGCGCTGGTTTCGCGCAACGTGCCTTCCTGAAGGTATGCACCTAGTTCACGCAGCGGCAGCAGCAGCGGCACCGGGGGAGCGCCCAATAATCCCAAATCGGCCAGCCGATCATCCTCGTCGCGCGCGAGCGCCTCGGCTAAACGGATTGTGGTGTAATGCAACAGTGTCGTTTTTCCGCTGCCGGGGGTGCCAATCACCGCGAGCCGCGGCTGACGCAGGGCATACGACCACGTGACGGCCTTCTGTCGCTCTCGCGGCTCAACTGGCTCCCTCGCCTCGTGCGTCACCACCTGGCGAACCTTTTCTATGAATTGCCGCAGCGCACCGCGTCCCCGCAGTTCCTCGATCGGCGGCTCATGCAGATCGAGCGAGACGAAGAGTTCGCTCAGCGGCATATCCATGGGCCGGTCGTCGATGCCGCGCAAGTCAAGCGTCGCATGGCTCGCATACAGATGTTCCAGGTACCGGCGGAGCGCGGCGCCATAGTTGGCCTGTTGGCCGGGTGGCGCGCCGTACACATTGATCACACCCGCCATGTAGTTGCCCTGGCCGGCGCCACTGAAGAGCGGCGCGATCACATTGCCATCAACCGAATTCCCGACTGCAACCCCGATCTGGGCGTGGCCGCCGATGTGCTGGCCGTTTGTCCGTGCGGCAGCAGTTGGCGCAGTGAGGACCGAAGCTAGGAGGTCGCGTACAGCAGGGTCGCTGGCAGCCTCCTGCTTGGCCCGCAGCGCAGCATCCACCGCCTCGACACTGAACTTCGAGCGCAGGTTGACGATGGACCGGGCAAAGCCATCGGCATCGGTATCGCCTTCGGTGAACGACTCAAGCTGGCGTTGGATGCGACGTGCGAGGTCATCAGACATATGGGTTCCCCAGACAATGACGCGATAGGACTGATTACTCAAAGAGGCTTGCAACCACACACATAAAGTTTGGTAAAACCTCAGCGCCTGTCAACTCATCATGTTGGCTGTACGTTTTTGCTAGTCCATCCGGCGTATGTACAATCACTTCGCGACTGCGCGGATAGATCACCCACATCAGTTGTGTTCCAGCAGCTAAATAATCTCGGACTTTGTCACGTACATCCGCAGCGCTTTCACTTGGCGATACAACTTCGACTGCCAGATCAGGTGCAAGTTCCCAAAAACCTTCAGGAATACCTGTTTCTGGAATACGATCCGCACGGACATAAAAGATGTCGGGCGAACGAACCGTATCTGGATTGCGTGCCAAAATAAATCCTGACTCAACACCGACACAGCCTTTTGCGCCAGTCTTTGCCCATGTCCGTAACTGTGCATTCAATTCCGACGCAATGGCGCCATGTTGTCCGCCCGGTGGCATACGCTCAATCATCTCCCCACGTATCAAATCGCGCTGCAAATCGGTCTCTTGCATCTGCCAGAAAGCCTCCGCAGTCATCACCTGTTGCGCTACTGCACTCATACCGTTTCCTCAATCGACAGTCTCATACAACGATGCTAGCACACAGCGGGAGTGTTCAGCGTCACCTCAATACCCCACCACACCTTCGAGGGCCCATAGGGATGTGGGTAAACATCAGCTGTACCGAGCGTGAATCGTTCCTATGCCACTGCAAAATCTGTGTAGGGGCGAATGTCTGGGGCCTTAAACGCCAGCACAATCTGGTCACGCGGAATGCCAGCCGCGACCAGTTCTTCCGCAATGCCTTCCTCGGTTCCATCGTATTGAATCCAAACTTTCCCATTGCGGATATCAAGGTGCAGGACGCTGCCGTGGAGACGGTATGGACCATTCCATCCCGTATACATTAGTTCATAATGGTCATTCGTTTCATCAAGAATCGTTTCAATCTCGATCTCGCCACGTGCCGGTTGGTAGGTAGCATAGTGTTGCAGTAACTTGCGGATAATGGTGCGGTACGTTGTTAGCGTTTCCATATCACAATTTCCTCAATTTTCTCACTGCCTTTCTCAGCAGCAAGCACTCGTTCGGCTCCAAGATCGACAAAGACTGCCCTCTGCCCAAAGGCTATCGTATAGGGATCGTGCGTGATCGTCCACCCATCTTTCACAAGCGCTGATTTTACCGCGTCGTGGTAGACATCTCTCGCAGGCACAACGCTTACCTCGCATGTTGATAGTATCGCTAGGAGGCAATTATATACCAGGTGGAGAAGCAGGTATGGCCCTAAACAAAGTTCCACAGCTAATGCAAAGTCGCGGAGAGAGCTTGATTCGCAAGAACATCTATGCTAATGTAGGGTTGTGCCGCCGCCTCATTATAGGCTCATCTTTCCGGTCCCAGTCGTCGGCGCTAGGAGTGACTGAATGCCGCGTTAGGTAAGGAGCAACTGATGAAAGAATCAGACGTCTTTGTGTTGGCCGATCGCACCTTAAACAAGGTCGTTGATCAGATTCGAGATGATCAATGGGCTATGGAGATGCCGCCAGAGTTTGCTACGCGCGACCCAAGCCGCAAAGTAACGTTGCGGGAGATCATTAACTACCACGCCTACGACGATGCCTGGGTGCCGGACATGCTGGCCGGGAAAACGATGGACGAGGCCGGCCAGGACAACTTTAAAGGTGATCTCTTGGGCGACGATCCCAAAGGCAGTTTTGCCAAGCTTGTGGCAGCAGCGTGTGCTGCGGCGCAGGCGCTCGACGACCCCGAGCGTACCGTCCACTGCTCGTTCGGTGACTATCCCGCGCGCGAGTATTTTTGGCAGATCAACGGATTCCGGGGTCTGCGCGCTCATGATATTGCCAAGGTGATCGGTGCCGACACTAGGCTGCCGCACGATTTGGTGCACGGCTTATGGGATGAAATAAGCCCGCATGCCGAGGAGTGGCGCGCCATCGGTGTGTTTGGTCCCAAAGTTGAAGTCCCGGAAGATGCCGATTTACAATCCCGATTACTGGGATTAACCGGTCGGCAGCCATAAAACATGTACTCCGTGCAGTCGGAAGCCGACCAGATCGGCTTCCGATGCCAAGACGATCAATGTGCTGAGCCGTCCTGTTCTGTTTAAGGCGTGGAGCTTGGTGCTACGCGCTGTTGAATGAGGTGGCTGAATGCTTGGAGCTCGTCGATGTTAAGATCGGATACCGCCCAATAGGTCATTCCTGATCGGGTCCAATGCACCAGATAATAGCCCTGGCGCGTCACGCTCGTTGTCGCTCGATCGCCGTCACCTGACGGCCAGATAAAGAGATTAATGACATGCTTCCGGCGCTGGTATACCAACGCCGCGACCGACCGGCTGTCTAGGTAATCCAGACGTCCACCTACCAGCGGGTAGCCCTGATCCGCCAAATCTTCCACGGGTGGTGAAAAGTCGAGCTTCCCATCAAACCATGGTTTGACTGTATGCTGGTCGGACGAGGCAACGTCTGCAATATGGGTCACCATTAATGAGCGCACGTGCCCCTCAATAACGTCCTGCGTGACGCGGTCATCGACGAAGGGCCAGGACCAGCCGTGAACTGTACCCCAGACCAAGAGTACCGCCGCAGCCAGTGCAATGGCACCAGTGAGCCACGGCCTCAATAGCCGTGGCGACAGCCTACGCGGCTTTGGTGCAGGTTCGCTGCTCTGCGCCACTAACCCCTGAATACGTTTGTGCAAGGCTGGCGGTGCTGAGACATACAGACTGCTCCCGCGGACCGCGTTCCGCAACGTTTGGTAGTTGGCATAGCGTTGCGCGCATCCTGTGCAGGTTTGAAGGTGGCGTTCGATCTCGAGATGCCGGACAAGATCGAGTTCACCATCGACATACCCGTCGAGGAGCATGCGGGTATCCTGACAGTTCACGCTAATACTCCTTGTTCACGGGCAGCGACAGCTGCTCCAACAGCCGCTGCCGAGCACGGGCCAGCCGCGACATCACTGTCCCTAGGGGAATGCCGGTAACCGTCGCAATATCCTTGTACGATAGTCCCTCTAGTTCGCGCAAGACGATCACCTCGCGAAAGGCAAGCGGCAAGCCTTCCACGGCCTGCCGGACCAGCAGCGTGTTGGCGCTGTGCAGCAGCAGTGTTTCCGGATTAGCAGCGTCACAATCCTGGTTATACATCTCGTCTTCAAACGGTGTCGTCACCAGCTCATGCACACGGTTGCGCTGCAGCCAGGTATAGCAGGTATTACGCACAATCGTCAGCAACCATGCCCTACCGTCCAGGCCATAGAAGCCGCCAAATGATTTCAAGGCGCGGATCACCGCTTCCTGGACCATATCTTCCGCGTCCTGGTCATTGCGCACCAGCCAGCGTGCCACATTGTACGCAGCATCCAGATGCGGCAAGACCGCTTCCTCAAACCGTGCCTGTTTCGTGCGTTCCTGCATCCGTTTGTGCTCGCCGCTGGTGGGTTATCATGCTCCGAACCAAAAGCCGAACCTTGACATTGAGATAAGCGGCGCATCCCGTTAAAGACGCGTCGCTTACCATTGTATTCCCGCATGCAATATAGCCTATTCCCCAATCATCGGGCGTGCTCCGACGCAGTACTTGGTACGGACCTCATGACCGGCCGCGTTTCCGGTTTCCTTCTACGTTCCAAATATGCATCCACCGACCAGAGGCCCGGACCGACGATCAGCAAAAAGATGACGGTCATGAGCTGCCCATACTCCGAGCGTGCCTCATGCATCACGGCCCAAAAGCCCACTGTTGGAGGTGACGACGGCAGTGCGAGCGGGTACGTGCCCAAGAAGAGAGTGATCTTGGTCGATAGAGTCGCAACTATCATCTCAATAATGAAAGGGATCGTGATAAGGCTCGTGAACAACCCCAGAATCAAAAGGATGCCACCGATGATCTCTAGCCAGGCAACAAAGGTGGCCGTAAGATACGGGGCCGGAAACCCGAGCTTGGTGAAGCGTCCCACGCCCTGATTCGGATACACGAATTTGAGGATCCCTTCCGACAGAAAGATGCCGCCGGCCATAAGGCGCAGCAGAATCACCGCAGCGGGTGCGTTCACGGGGGGATGGAGCAGCCGCTGGACAAGCGCGTTCATGTTCATGATCGATCTCCTGTATGCGATTGAATGGCGTGTGCCGGCCAATACTGTGCGGTGTGGTTGGGACACTGGTCTCCATGCAGTGCCCTGTGAAGTGACTTCACCTACCTATACCGCAAACTGCCCAAAAATATTCCCCACTCGGATATTCCGTGCACCATCGACTAATGGCGCAGGCGCAAGAGACTATGGTCTCCTCGCCTGCGCGACTATGGCCTCTTGTATAACCGGCGCGGTGCATCCAAACTGAAAAAGGATCAGGATGTGACCCAACCACCAGGTAAGGAGGATCCCCATGAAAGACAACGGGCAATCACCGCAAACGTCGGTCAGCCGCCGTTCCTTTTTACGCACGGGCGTCGCGGCAGCAGGAGCAGGAGCCATCGGTGCCGCGCTCTTGGCCAACGGACTACCGGCCTTCGCTGAAGGCGAGAGTGGCAGTCTTAAACGAGGAGACATCGACATTCTCAGGTTTCTGGCCGCAGCCGAAATTCTCGAAAGCGATCTGTGGCAACAATACAACGAACTGGGAGGCATCCAAGACAGCGAAGTCCCAGGCGGCAGTGGGAACCCAGCCTACACCGAGGCCCTTGCAACGCTGGATGAGGATATGGACCAGTATATCCACGACAATACCGAGGATGAGATCAGCCACTTCTCGTTCATCAACGCGTACCTGGTTTCCAAGGGCGCAGCTCCCGTCAATCTAGATCAGTTTCGCACATTGCCGAGTAGCCAAGCGACCGGTGCCCAGCAGATCGGACGGCTCACCAACCTTATGCAGCTCACGGTGGACACCAGTTGGTGGACAAGCTACCGCAGCCGCACGAAGAACCCCGATTTCGGCGACATGTTCCCGCAA
>JACDGP010000050.1 GCA_013821605.1 Herpetosiphonaceae bacterium | reverse complement strand
GTCGTCGGCAGCGTGCTGGCGCTCTATGTCACGCTCCGGATCATTTTGCTTGGTAGCTTCCTTAATGTAGAAACTCAGACGGCGAAGACCAACATTGACCGTGCTCTTGATGCTCTAACGACCGATATTAATGGGCTTGACCTCAATGCTAATGACTGGGCCGCCTGGGACGACACATACCGCTTCGCCGTAGACCACAATCAGCCCTACCTTGATGTAAACACGACTGACGGTGTCTTTGCAACCAATCATATCAACCTACTACTGATCTACGATACGTCGAATAAGCTCCTTTTCGGCAAAGCGTTCGATCTCGTCCGCAATCAGGCCGTACCCCTACCAGTTCGGATGGGGCAGGCCGCGATGCAGCACGACCGCTTACTTCAGCACCAGGGCGTGGACAGCATGGTCAAAGGGATTATTCAACTCCCAGCTGGACCGATGCTCATCGCCTCACGCCCGATCATTACGAGTGACCTCAAAGGTCCCCTACACGGTTCATTGTTGACAGGGCGCTATCTAAGTCAGACCGAAGTAGCGGCGCTGGCGCAGACGACCCACCTCAGTATTGACCTTCATGGGCTCGACGATCATCTGTCCCTAGTGCCAGCATCAGTCCGTACTACGTTGCTTCATGGTCAAGCGCAAGCTGTGCAACCAATCGACGCGACCACAATGGGCGGCTATGCGCTGCTCAAAGACGTCTATGACCAGCCGGCGTTAATCTTAAGCCTCCAGATGCCACGGACCATTTACCTTCAGGGGAAGCAGAGCATCACGCTGTTTATGCTCTCGCTAGGGCTGATTAGTATCCTGCTCATCATCGTCGTGCTCGTACTGCTCGAAAAAACTGTGCTATCGCGGCTCCGCCGGCTTGACGCAGGTGTTGCAGCCATTGGCGCGAGCGGTGATTTTGATGCACGGTTGTCCGTTACCGGCTCCGATGAACTGGCACATCTGACCACCGCGATCAACGGCATGGTGGCATCACTGGCCCACGGGCAACGCGAGTTGCGGATGGCAAAAGATCATGCCGAAGCGGCCGACCGTAGCAAGAGTGCTTTCCTCGCAACGATGAGCCACGAGATCCGCACCCCGATGAACGGCGTGATCGGGATGGCGGAAATGCTGTTGTCGACCTCGCTCACTACCGAGCAACGCGACTTTGCCGCCACCATGCGGGATTCGGGACAAGCATTGCTCACCATCATCAATGATATCCTCGACTTCTCCAAAATCGAGGCAGGCAAATTTGATCTTGACACCCTTGACTTCGACCCTTGCCGACTCGTAGAAAGTACTGTCGATCTACTACTGGCAAAGGCGCGCGAAAAGCAGATTGGGCTATCGACCTTCGTTGCACCAACCATCCCCTCAAGGCTCCAAGGTGATCCTGGCCGCCTCCGCCAGATTCTGCTCAATCTCGTGGGCAACGCCATCAAATTCACAGCACAGGGTGAGGTGGAGGTACGTGTGACAGCGGAGGAACCCGCAGATCCGCTCGCTGATCCCGTTCAGATCCGCTTTGAAGTCCGTGACACGGGCATCGGCATTGGGGCAACGGCCCGCCTCCGCCTCTTTCAGCCTTTTATGCAGGCCGATGGATCAACCTCCCGCCGCTTCGGCGGAACCGGTCTCGGCCTCGCTATTTCTAAGCGGCTGGTAGAACTGATGGGTGGCGAGATCGGCCTCACAAGCAGCGAAGGGGAGGGCAGCATCTTCTGGTTCCGCATACCTCTCCGGCGCTCAGCAGCGGTAGCCGAACTGGATGTGGCTACGAAGCTGCGTGGCCGACGCACGCTGATTTTGGACGGTGGGGAGACCCATCGCCACGTTGTCTCAACCTACTTGCGGGCCTGGGGCATACGCAGCGACAGCGCAAGCAGTCTTGAGGAAGGGCTCGCACTGCTCCATGCAGCACATGCCGATCCATATGAGATAGCACTCATCGACCAGAGTCTCTCGGGTCTGACGTCATTCGTAACGATCATGCAGCGTGATCCGCTCCTTGCCCAAACGCGACTTCTGCTACTAACCCCCTATGGCGAGCAGGTCGCTGCGGAAACGCGGGCTAGCTTTAGGGAGGTCATTACCAAACCGGTGAAGCAATCGACGCTCCTTGATGCCATTGTAATGGCCACAATAGGCGAGGAGCAGCAAGACTTGGAGACGCGAGTGGAACTACCACAGCCTATCGACAGTCTACCGTCCGAGCAGGTGGCCCCAGCACTACTGCCCATTCTTGTCGCGGAAGATAATCGGGTCAATCAGAAAGTAGCCCTGCTCCAACTTAAGAAGCTGGGTTACCTGGGGGAGGTCGTTGAGGATGGTCGCAAGGCTGTCGTTGCTGCCACCACAGGAGCGTACGCGTTGGTGTTGATGGACTGTCAGATGCCGGAGATGGATGGCTTTGAAGCAACTGCAGCGATTCGGGCCGCCGAGCGTAGCAGCGGTCAGCACATACCGATCATTGCGATGACCGCCAATGCGATGCAAGGTGACCGCGAAGCCTGTTTACAGTCCGGCATGGACGATTACCTTACTAAGCCGATCAAAACTGAAGCGCTACAAGCTGTGCTGTATAGTTGGATGCCCGGAGCACTGGTCGAAGTCAGTTAAGCTAGCACCACATTCCCAGCGTAACGGCTACCTAGCTCGCAGCGAATTCACAGCCGTACGGGATTACCCGCACGGCGGTTATGTGCCCTGCGTCGTAGTCCATTCGTCTTCTGGGTGACTCGCCGGCTGATCGGTCATAATCGCTGGCAGTGGCACAACTGGCACGACGACCGGCAAGCCAAGCTGGCCACGGAGGGCATTCGCCTCCTTAATGAGTGAACTATACTCCGCGACGAGCGCGCGCAACTGCCCTTCTAAATCTCTGCGCTGCTGACCCTCGGCTGCAGCAAGTTGCCGGTCAAGCGTCTGGATCTGAGCCTCTGCTTGCGCTGCACGTTGGGCAAGTTCGCCAATGTGGGTCGCTATCTGATCATGCTGTGCGGACACTGGTGGCACATTCTCGCTCATAGGGGATAGTCCTTTCTGTATTGCTCTTGGCCCAGTGCTAAACATACACCGACACGTGCTAATCGTGCAAGCTGTGCTCCAGCGCCCGGTACATCCCACACTCAGCGAAAGCGCGACTCTGCCCGCCACATGTCGGGGTTCGGGCCAAGCTTCCACTTAACTTGCTCGGTCGCTGCTGATAATTCAGCGACCACCGCCAGCGGGAGGGTCACCTTTGCCGCTTGCACATTGTCCAGGATTTGGTCGGGGCTCCGCGCGCCAGCCAGGATCGAGGTCACGCCGGGTTGCTGTGCTAACCAGGCCAGCGTCACCTGCGCCATAGGCACCTCGATCTGGCCGCTGATCCGCCGGATCTGCTCCAGCGCGCCAAAGGTCTCCTGTTCACAGCCGGGCTCACCATGGACCGCTTGTGCGCGATCCTTGGAAAAATGCCTGGTGCGCGCTCGGCCCTCCGGCACCTCATCGGCCGTGGCAAACTTTCCGGCCAACAAGCCCTGCATGAGCGGGCTATAACACAGGATCCCGATCCCGTGGTCGATGCATTTCTGCCTGATCTCGTATTCGATCGCGCGCCACAGCAAGCTATAGGGCAACTGGTTGGTAGCACAAGCTCCAACCGCGAATAGATCCGTCAAATCGCCCACGCCAAAATTACAAACACCAAAGGCCCGCACTTTGCCCTCTGACCGCAACTCTTCAAGTGCCCCGTAGGTTTCGGCCAGCGGGATCTCACGATTCGCCCAGTGGATCTGGTACAGGTCAAGGTAGTCGGTATTGAGCTGGCGTAAGCTGCGCTCACAGGCTTGCCGCAACTCAGCGGGTGCAAGGTGATCGCCGCTCACTTTGCTGGCGATCACCGCCTCACCACGCCGGCCCGCCAGCGCCTTGCCGAGCAACAACTCCGACGATCCTGCGCCATAAGCTTCGGCCGTATCAAAAAAGTTCACACCTGCATCAAGCGCGGCGTGAACGGTTGCCAGCGCTGCATCTTCGTCTTGCGGACCCCAGGTTGCATCACCCGCGAACGCCCAGCAACCCAGCGCCACGACCGACACATCGATATCAGTTGTGCTCAGCTTGCGGTATTCCATCGCTCTGTTCTCCTTAGCTCAGCCAAGCATAGCATACTCTTCTGGCCCAATCGCCCGTGCTACTATGTGCTGCAG
Organism: Herpetosiphonaceae bacterium; assembly: GCA_013821605.1. Lineage (GTDB taxonomy): Bacteria > Chloroflexota > Chloroflexia > Chloroflexales > Kallotenuaceae > JACDGP01. Next base: position 32,316 of record JACDGP010000050.1, on the reverse strand, counting down.
TCAAGCACGGCACACACAGGAGAGGAACCATGGCAGAATCAACGCCCATCCGCGTCGCCATTATCGGGACGGCCAAGCGCTCCGATTATTTGTATGGACCGTTATTACAGGCACTGCCTGACGTCGAACTGGTGGGGGTCTGGGGTCGTAGTCCCGACTCTGCCAAGCAGCTGGGGACCAGCCTCGCAGTGCCGTGGTACACCGATCTTGACCGGCTGATCAGGGAGCAAGCGCCGGTGATCGGCGTCGTTTCGGTCTCCTACGGGGCCAACGGTCAGGTGGGACTGATGGCCGTGGAACATGGTTTGCACGTCTTGGTCGAAACACCGATTGCCCACAAGTTGAGCGACGCCGACGCGGTCATTGCCGCAGCGCGGGCGCGCAATCTGAAGATCGAGGTGGCCGAGCAGTTTCATCGCCGTCCGCTTGAGCAAATCAAGCTGAAGCTGCTCGCGTCGGGCCTCTTCGGTCAGGTCCATAGCTCCTTCAACGATTTCGCCGGCCATGGCTACCATGGCATCAGCGTCATGCGCAGCTACCTCGGCTTCGACGCTCGCCCGGTGCAGGCGACGGGTGCTGTGCGCAAGTATGAACTGGCCCCGCAATGGAGCAGGCTGTCGGATAAGTATGGGCCACGGACCGAGACACAAGAGCACGGTATCATCGAGTTTGAGCAGGGACGGCTCGGCATCTTTCATTGGACAGATGTGGGCTATGACTCGCCCCTACGCTGGTGGCGCAGCAGCCGGTTTTTAGCCGAGAAAGGCATGGGCATTACCCTCGGCGTTAACCTGGAGGTGGAGGAACAGCTCTCGCTGCTCGCGCCCGGTGGTGAAGCTCCGCAGTTTGTCACGATTGAGCGCCGTTGGGAACGCAACGATGGTGGCGCCCTGGTGGCACTGGTCGCGCATACCGGCGACCCGGCACAGCCGATCGTGCGCTGGGACAATCCCTTCACGCCGGTCGTTAAGGGTCACGGCGTCCAGTGGCACGACGACGAAATCGGCGTCGCCAGCTGTATCATGAGCTTGATCGATGCCGTGCGTAGTGGTGGAGAACCATCCTACGGACCTGAGCAAGGGCGGCTGGATCAGGAACTGATCACCGCTCTGCGCCAGTCTTCCGCTGATGGCGGGCGACCCGTCCAACTGCCACTCGATCCGGCGACGCAAAGCTTGTAGAATGGACACGCGATCCAACGTTAGATAAGCCCTTGCTCGCGGCCGAGGCGGGCAGCATCGGTACGATTCGCGGCCTGCAGCTTGTCGAGGATGGTGGACACATGATTTTTGATCGTGCCCTCGGCCAGGGTCAGGCGCAGGGCGATAGCCTTGTTACTCAAGCCATCCGAAAGTAGACGCAACACCTCGCGTTCCCGTTCTGTTAATGGCTCATACTTAGGCTGTTGCTCGGCGGTGTGGCGACGGGAAAACTCGGCGATTATACGCGTAGCCACGCTGGGCTGGATCATGCTTTCGCCGGCATGCACCCGCCGAATCGTCGCCAATAATTCGTCGGCCGGGACATCCTTGAGCAGATAGCCACGCGCGCCGGCTTTGATACCGTCGAAGACATATTCATCATAATCGAAGGTCGTGAGGATAATGACGCGCGTGGTCGGAAGTGCAGCACTTAATTGCGCGGTCGCCAACACGCCATTCATCTGGGGCATTTGCACATCCATCAAGACGATATCCGGACGATGGATCAGCGCTTGGACCACCGCTGCCGCGCCGTCACCGGCCTCCCCGACGACCTCAAAACCATCCTCAAGCTCAAGGATCGTTTTGAGCCCCTGGCGCATCAGTGTTTGATCTTCGGCCAGCAGCACGCGAATAGCAGGAGACGCCATGTCAGACGGACTCAACGGACTGCTCCAACCGGTTCGCCGTAGCCGGCACATGTGCCTCAATCACCGTTCCGCCTTCAGCCCTAACGCCGATAGAAAGTGTCCCACCTAGTGCTTCGGTGCGCTCGCGCATGCCAAGAATGCCATAATGTCCTGCACGCTGCAGATCGCCAAGCTGTAGACCCCGCCCATCGTCGCTCACGCGCAACACGAACTGGTGATCACAGTATGCCAGCCCAACGCTCATATGCTGGGCAGCGGCGTGCCGTTCGACATTTGTCAAGGCTTCACGGGCCACGTACCAGAGTGTCTCGGTCGTTTCAGCGTTCATCACGGGTAGTTCGGGTGCGATGCTACAGCTAACCGTAAGCTGCCCACCACGACAGGCTTCAGCACCAAGACGTTGCAGGGCGGCGCACAAGTCCTGGTCGGGCAGTGGGCTGCGCAGGTTCGCCAGCGAGCGCCGCAGCTCGTTCATCGTATCGCGTACCAGCAGCTTGGTCGCATCCAGTTCGCGGGCACCGCGCAGGGCGTCCACGGCATACAGCCGTTGTGCCGCTTCGAGTTTAACGTTAACCAGCACCAGCGCATGTCCCAGGCTATCATGCATCTCGCGCGCCAGCCGCGTGCGCTCACGCAGGGCGGCGAGTTCCTCGGTTTGCGCCGCCCGCTCCTCAAGCTCGTGCTTCGCCTGACGTAATTCTGCCACCACATGCGCTAGGCGAAAGCGCTGTGACACCATCAGGTTTATGAAGAGATAAAGCGCCAGGATAATAACGAAGGTGAAGAGTATCCCACTCACGCCAAGCCAGTTGCGCCCAACCAGTGCCGTGTACAGCCCACTTGGCCCGACCAGCAGTGCCGCGATGGCAAGGATGGGTATGGGCCATTGCAGCGGTGGGATTGCAGTTGTGACTTGTGCAAGCAGTGCATAGCCGAGCCAGGCAAAACCTATGTTGTAGCGAGACAGGAGCCAGAGCACCAGGCTTTGGCTCACTGCGTAAAAGACGGCATAACCGAAGGGTATCGGCCAACGGCGCACACGGCGTAGATACACGAGGTGGTACACGCTAAAGAACGCCGCGATCAGCCCCCATAGTCCAACGCCAGACCAACCCCGCAACAATGTGGGCTGGTCCACGTAGCAGCCGAATACGGTCAGACCTAGGCCAGCATACAGGATAATGGTCCAAAATATGCCGAAGCGTGCGAGTGTGCGGACTGGGAACTGATCTATGCCCATGGCTCGTTATAGCTGACCAGCATCTTGATCAAAGTGTGGATGGACCAACTTTTGTGTCGCGCCCGTCGCTGCGCCCTGGCTTGCCGTGTACAGCTCAATCGTATTCCAGATGTCGTTGGGCAACGTCGTGCTGCTGAGCATCCGAGAAAGCGGCCAGATCAGCGCAAACAAGGCCCAGGGCGTCACCATGATACTGATCAGCCCCATCATCGCCACGTATCCCATCATCTTCGGGTCGATCCACTGCTGCTGACCCATCGTAACAAGCAGCGCCGTGGCATCGTTGGGACTGCGAGTGATCCCCAAGGTCAGTGCGTTCCTTAATTCGTCGGGGGTATCGCCACGCCCAATCTGAACCATGAGCGAGTCGCCTTGGCCAATCTTCTGGGCCTGGAGATCCGCTTGTGGATCGTAGTGCTGTACCAGATAGTCCGCCAGTCCTTCCGGAGGCACATTGCCGTGATACGTTCGTTGTTCCATCGTGATCACCCTCCTTAGATAGTATAAAACGTCCTCATCTCCGTCGCTAGCCGTACTGTTTGTCTTGATCACGCCGGTAGCCCCAAGCGGACAGGAGGCCGAAGACAAGCGCGGTCCCTAGCAGCCAAGCAAGGTGTTGGCCTGTTTTCCCATCCTCAACGCCAACAGCACGCCGTACAAGCTGCGCATAATGATACGGCGGCAGATAGGGCGCGATCCGTTGCACGATGGCCGGCAGCGACTCGAGTGGTTGCCACAGGCCCGACGCGAATGATAGGGGTAGATAGACGATATTTGCAATCGGCGCTGCACTATTCGGGCCAGCCCAGTAGCCCAAGGCAAAGCCTACCATGCTGAAGGGTAGCACGCCCACCACGAGATTGATGAACAGCATGATCCATTCGTAGGTCGCCATACGGACATGGCCGGCGAAAAACGCGAGCGGAAACATCAATGCCAGCAATAACACGGCAAACATCAAGGCCATTACAATTTTGGCAGTGATAAAAATAGTGGCCGGCAGCGGCGTGGCTCGGATCAAGCGCATCCAGCCTTGACCTCGCTCAGTTGCAACGCTGATGCCGAAACTAAAGAAGGCGACGCCCAACAGACCATAGGCACAGAACGAGGCCAGCAGATATTTACCGGCGCTCGAACCATTTGGCAACGTTTCGCGGGCATAGGGCACCGCAAATAAGACAAACAAGATCACGGGGAAGAGCAGTACGGATGCCGAAAAGGCCGGAATGCGCCATAGCTTCATGAATTCGGTGCGAATTTGCTGGCCCAGCATCGGCAGCCAGCGGCCCGAACGGACCGCCGTTGGACTAAGGGCACGTTGCGGTGATACCGCGGTGGATCGGGCAGGCAGTACGTAGCTCATACATGGACCTCCTCGGTAAGACTCAAGAATGCGGTTTCAAGATCGACCTCTTTGACCCGCAGATCATTGACCTCCCAGCCTTCGCTGAAAACGCGTCGCAAGAAATCCTCGGGCCGGGTGGTCGCTACTTGAAGTTCGCCATTCTGTACTTGGGCTGTTCGCACGCCTGGATAACCATTGACTAGATCGGCCGGCAGATTGGTCCTGAGGATCACATGCTTGTCGGCGGTCAAGCCTTTGATCTCGTGCGGGGTGCCCTCAGCAATGATGCGCCCTTTATCGATCACGATGATGCGGGTTGCCAGAGCATCAACCTCTTCTAAATAGTGGGTACTGAATAAGATTGTTTTGCCGAGAGCGGTGAAGCCGCGCACCTGCTCCCAAAAGTGCAGCCGTGCCTCAACATCCATGCCCGCCGTCGGCTCGTCGAGAAACAACAGATCGGGATCACCGGCCAGCGCCAGCGCGAAATACAAGCGTTGCTTTTGCCCGCCCGACAAGGCCGATACTAACGCGTGGCGCTTTTCCACTAATCCGGCCCGCTCCAACAGTTCGGCGGTGGGCAACGTGTAGGGATAATAACTTTGGAACAGGCGCAGCAGCTCGTCGACGCGCAAGCTGCCCGGTACACCTGACTCTTGTAGCATGATGCCAACTCGTGCCCGGCTCTGTAAGCTGCTTGGTGGCTGACCAAAGAGCCGCACCGTACCACTCGTGGGGCGACGCAGACCGAGCATCATGCTCATCGTTGTGGTTTTACCGGCACCGTTCGGCCCCAGAAAGCCCACGATATCACCGGCCTGCACATCCAGGTCAAGCGGATACACGGCTTGTAGCTTGCCGTAGCACTTGCTGACGCCCCGTAGCTCAATCACATTGACCACTGTATGCTCCATGTAGCTCGTCTGCGATGGAGTATACAGCGCCCATTCGTGTCCACCTAGTCACGGACGGGCTATGGATGGGGTGTCGAAAGTCATGATTATCGCTTTTCGTAGTAGACTGTTCAAGCGTACACAGGAGCAACAGCGATGATCAGCAACCAACTGCCACTCACGACCTTCTACCAGGGCTGGGATGTGTACCAGCGACGGCTGGTTACGGCTATCACGCCGCTCTCGGCGGAGCAACTGGCTTTGCGTACGGCGCCGCATATGTGGTCAGCCGGGATGCTGGGGACGCATATCGTTGCCACGCGGGTCGGCTGGTTCCATGAGTGGCTGGGCGAAGGTAGTGACGAACTCGCACCGCTCGCTAGGTGGGACGAAGACGGACAGCCGGCCCGCTCCGTAGCCGAACTGGTTAGCGGTCTGGAGTCTACCTGGCAGATGATTGAGGCAGCACTGCTGCACTGGACGCCAGCCGATCTCAGCGAAACCTTCCAAAGTCCGTATCCCCCGGAGGAGCCTGGGAAAGCTGTACACACTCATTCGCGGCAGTGGATTATCTGGCATCTCCTTGAACATGACCTGCATCATGGTGGCGAACTCTCTTTAATCCTGGGTATGCATGGGCTGACCGGTTTGGATTTGTAGAGCAATGGAACATTGTATGATCCGGATTGAAAAGCCTCGGCTTGGCGTGCCTGTTACCTTGATTGTGGACGATCCCACACCGTGTATTAATCCGTTGTACTACTACCGGCTGCAGGTCGATGGCAAGAACTACGAGCAGCATGTCCAGTCCATTCCATTCGATTTCATGCATCATTTCGTAGCGGTGTGCAAGCTGCGGGGGATCCGCGGCAAGTTCAGTATCCTGCCGTATCCGGCCGGACTGGGGAGCATCCTCCATGGCTGGGAGGGCTGCGACATGGGCGAGATTACGCGCTGGCTCGACATGGTGCGTGCCGACGTCGTGCCCAATTTCGACATCACGCCCGAGATCTTGACGCATACCCGGGCGCTTGACCTTAGCAGCGGCACGATGCTGGAACAGTCGGAGCAGGCCTGGATGGCGGACCAGTCGCAGGCCACGCTCGCCGCCTATATGAGCGCCGCAATGCGTATTTTGCAGAAGGCTGGCTTCGTCGCAGCCGGCATAACGCAGCCGGTTTCGTTCAGCGGCTCGCGCAGCGACTATGCGCAAGCTACTTTGGAAGCGGTGCGGAGTGTGGGAGGGCCTGCGGTTACCTTTCACTTCATCGACGAGCATATCGAAGGGCCGCCATTTTGGGACCCCAAGGTGGTGCTGCTCGACCGCGAACGGGGTGAGGCGGTGGTGAACATCGCTAATACCTGCCGCGATTATTGCTGGAATACGCAGCAACCACTTGCGTGGTCGGCTGCAGAGGTCGTCGACCGATTCATCACGGCTGATGGTCGGGCCGGACGTTTGGTCGAACTGATCGCGGGCGATGGCTGGCTGATCACGGTCTGCCACTGGCAGTCGATCTTCTCGGATGGGAGCCGGGCAGGGCTAATGGCACTGGATGTGGCGTTCGCACGACTAGCCCAGCATGTGGGACCACGCCTGCTATGGATGAAGAACAGCGAGATCGCGCAGTATCAGGCCGCGACCGCTGCCTGCGCGGTTACCATCCGACCACTTGACGGCGGCATTGAGGTCGAGTTCGACGCGGCGATCCCGTGTCCCGACTTCACCTTCAGCCTGTTGCACACTGCTGATGCGCGGCGCGAGGCGGCAGTGGTTCGCCAAGTCGAAGGAGGAGCAGCCGAGACGCTCGTCCCAATGCGCGACGAAGGGGTGCTGCTGCCACCTGGACACTGGCACCAGACCGGCGAGGGCGTCGGCGTTTGTATGCCGTTGCAACGCGGACGCCAATGGCTCCGGCTGACGTTTGGGTCTCGATAGTCATTGCTAGCAATGGCGAACCCGGTGGTACACGTATGGCCTCCGGGTGGTACATTACCCCTGCCCCTACCCTGGGATCCGCAGATGTCCAATCTTATCCCGCCAGCATCATTACGCCGGGACAGCCTCCGGATTGTAGTCGGCGGACTGGTGGCGGAAGTAGGTGTTATAGAGTTCGGCGTAGTGGCCGCCCTGGCGCAGTAAGCCGGCGTGCGTGCCCGATTCGATGATCTGGCCGTCCTTGAGGACGATGATGCGGTCGGCGCGCTTGACGGTTGACAGGCGGTGGGCGATCACAATGCTGGTACGACCGACCATGACCAGATCAAGGCCATCCTGGATCTGGGCTTCGGTGAAGGGATCGACGCTGGCTGTTGCTTCGTCCAGGATCAGGATCGAGGGATCATGCAGCAGCACCCGCGAGAGTGCGACGAGTTGGCGCTGGCCCATCGAGAGTTGGCCGCCACGTTCGCCGACCGGCGTGTTGAGGCCATACTCCAGCAGATCAACCCATTCGCCGCCGCCGATCTGGTGCGCCACACGGTTGAGCTCTTCTTCGGTGGCGTCACGGCGACCATAGCGGATATTCTCCGCGACGGTGCCCGAGAACAAGAAGGGCGACTGCGGTACGATGCCGATATGACGGCGGTAGGAGGCCAGGTCAAGAGTGCGAATGTCACGACCGTCGATCAACAAACGCCCACCCTGAAACTCATAAAAGCGCGCGATCAAGCGGGCCAGGCTCGACTTGCCGGCGCCCGTATGGCCCACGACCGCCAGCGTTTCGCCCGCCGGAATATGCAACGAGAAGTCGGGCAGCACCACCGACTCGGGCTTATAGGCGAAGCGCAGATGCTCAAAGTCGATCTGGCCTCGAATGTCGGTGACCGGCTCGTCCGCCGTTTGCACCACCTTCGGCTCGGCATCGATTAAGGCGAAGACTCGTTCGCTGGCCGAAAGCCCTTGCTGGAATTGCGACCAGAAGGAAGAGATACTGGTCAGCGGGAAGACGAAGATCGCCAGTCCCTGCACGAACAAATACCACTCGCCGGCCGTGACCGCTCCATGCAGGGCACGTAGCCCACCGAAATACACCACGATCGCTAGGCCGATGCCCGAAACAATATCTAAGATCGGGAAGATTGAGCTAAAGGTCCACCCGGCGCGTAGCGAAGAATGGTAGGACTGGCGGTTGGTCCCTTTGAAATCCTCGTAGATCGCGCCCTCCTGCCGGAAGCCTTTGGCTACGGCAATACCGCTGATCGACTCCTGCACCCGCGAGTTGACGTTGGCCTGTGCTCGCCGCGAGCGCCTGATCATGCGCCGTGCGATGGTTCGGAAGCCCAGCGCGGTGCCCGCCACCAGTGGCACCATAATCAAGGTCAGCATGGTTAGGCCAACGTTGATCGAGAACAGATAGCCCAGTATCAGCACGACCAGCAACACTTGGCCCAGCAGGTCCATCACCAGCGTGACCACCGACGAAAAGTCCTGCGTATCCGAGGTCACGCGGCTAACGATCTTGCCCGAGGGAAACTCATCATAGAATGAGAGGTCGCGCTTGGTCACCGCCTGAAAGGCATCCTCCCGCAGTGCCAGCACGACATCGGCTACGGCTGCCGCCGATAACCGCTGCCGGATGTAATTGAAAGCCCACGACAAGCAACTGAGCACGCCGACCGTAACAGCGAGCCCCAGCAACAGTGCCAGCCGCGGATCGCCCTTGAGCGCATCGATCCCTTTCGATATCAAGACCGGCACGGCAGTATCCATTAGTGACGCGAGCACGATCATCCCGGCGACCACCAGAATACGGCGACCGTTGGGTCGGAAGTAGGCGCTGATACGGCGTACCAGCGTAGCATCACTATAATTGCGGTCGTAACCCTCAGCATCTAGCCCATCTAAGATGAAGCCCATGCAACCTCCGGAAGTACTATGTACCGATTATTGGTAGCGCGGCTGATCCGTTGCTTCACCGGACTGCCAGCTTGACAGGCTCGCTCTCACTCTCGTAGCGTGCGAAAATGCGGCGGTAGGCCTCGCTGCGTTCGAGCAGCTCTTCGTGCGATCCTTGGTCCACCAGCTGGCCCTGCCGCAACACCAGGATCCGGTCGGCCCAGCGAATTTGGGACAAGCGATGCGTGATCAGGAGCGTGGTCCGGCCCTGCAAGACCCGCCGCATCGCCCGTTGGATCTGATCCTCAGTGGCACTATCAATCGCGCTAGTCGAGTCATCCAGGATCAGAATGCGTGGATTGGTCAGAAACGCGCGCGCAATCGCCAACCGCTGGCGCTGGCCACCCGACAGGGTTACACCACGCTCACCGATCACCGTGTCATAGCCTTCAGGGAAGCCCATAATAAAGTCATGTGCTTGCGCCTCGCGCGCCGCCTGCTCGACCTGCTCACGCGTGGCTGTGCCACCCGCACCGAAGGCAATATTGTCGGCAATCGTGCGCGAAAACAGGAAGACATCCTGCTCAATGGTTGAGATTTGGCCGCGCAGCGATTCGAGATCCCAGTCGCGCACATCGATATCATCGACCAACACCCGGCCGGCCGTCACGTCATACACGCGGTTGACCAGCTTGGTCAGCGTTGACTTGCCCGCACCAGTCTGCCCCACGATCGCGACCGTTTCGCCGGGTGCTGCGTTAAAGCTAATGTTATGTAAAATCTCGTTGTCGCCATAGCCGAACGACACTCCCTCAAACTGCAGACGACCCTGCATCGGCTGCACGCGTCCGCCTGTATTCTTGTCAAGTTCGGTCTCGGTATTGATCAGTTCCAAGATGCGGTTCGCACCGGCGATGCCCATCTGAACCAGGGAGAAGGTAAAGATCGAAATAAAGGTCGGGAAGCGCAGCACGCCCAGCAGGCCCATATAGGCGATCACCGTGCTGACGGGGATCACACCATCATGGTACAGCCACAGTGCATGAGCAAAGGCCGCCCCAAACATGATGCCGAACAAGAGCAGTGGCAGATAGCGCGCGCGAATCACACCTTCTTGCACAAACAGGTCACGGAAACGCCGCGCATTCCGGCTGAACTTCTCGCGCTCCTGCGGCTCCTGGGCATAGCCCTTAACCACTTCGATCCCGCTGATCGACTCGGCCAGACCCGCATTCATAACGCCGAACTGACCACGCTCGGCTCCTACAACCGGGTTGAGCTGCTGCATATAGCGCCGCAAGGCGAAGAAGAAGGTGACCGTAAAGATCAGCGGCGCAATCAGAAGCACCGGCTTCAGAAAGCCAATCGTGACCAGCGGTACAACCAGACTCAGCATTGACGAAAAGATCAGGCTCATGCCAGGATTGATCATCGCATTCAGTTGCCGCACATCGTTGGTCGCCCGCGCCATGATGTCGCCAACCTGTTGGCGATTATGGAAGGTCTGTGACTTACCCAACAGACTGCGCACCAACTCGTCGCGCGCATCGCGCTCGGTGCGTTGGGCAATGATCTCAACATTGAGCGAAGCCAGCAGGCCAAACACCCCCTGTAGCGTGCGCGCCCCCAGGACGAGCAGACCGATCACAAGCAGTGCATGCTCCGTTGCATTTGGCCCCGTCAGGATTGCAAAGGCCTGACCGATCAGCACCGGTACGGCCGACATTAAGCCTGCTTCGCCTAGCCCACAGATCATCACCAGCAACGGCAAATACGGGTAGCGCAACAGGTGCCCAATCACCCAGCGCAAGGCAGAGCTACGATTGTACTGGTATGCGTCGGTGACCGACCACTCGCTTTTCATTACGCTCATAGACCCTCATAACAACAGATCGACCGGACCTAAAGGAGATCCGGCCGGCCTTTAACGCACACTAGGAGACGACTCCATCTTAATAATACCCTAGATGCACAACCCCTGCATCCGTCTTTTGACCGAGTAACGACCTGACCAAAGGTCAAGGTAGCTGTGTGGAGATCAGCGTTGGTAGACAAACTATAGCATCTCATTGTGACAACTACGGTCTCAGGCCCAACACACCGCTATAATGAAGGCAGCGAAAGGATATGAATGAAATTAATGATTATCGGTGCTGGGGTTGCAGGGCTGGCAGCGGCGCAACGGCTGCGCACCATGAAGCTTGGGCTGGAAATTGTGATCTTTGAAAAAAGTCGCGGCGTGGGTGGACGGGTCGCCACACGGCGCTTTAACGGCGCTACCTTTGACCATGGGGCTCAATATGTCAAAACGCCATCGGCCGCACTCCGCGAACTGTTGACCGCGACACTGGCGCATGATTCCTTGCACAACATCGACCTCCCGGTCTGGACCTTCGACCATGAGGGCAAGATTGGTCCGGGCGATGCCAAGCTGTTGACCGAGTCAAAATGGAGTTGGGAAGAAGGCAATACGCAGCTGGCGAAGGAGCTGGCACGCGGCCTTGACGTACGCTTCGGTCAGCAGATCACTCACATAGAACGTAGCGAAAATGGCTGGACCCTCTGGGCCGGTGAACAAGATTTGGGGCGCGCCGATGCCGTGCTCATGACACCGCCCGCACCCCAAACGGGGGCATTGATCGAAAAGAGCAACCTCGATCCGGAGGCCACAGCCCGCTTGACCAACGAGCTCAACAAGGTGCACTACCGGCCTTGCTTAACTATCACCTTGGGCTACCCGCGCCGGCCCCGCCCGCGCCCTTTTTATGCTCTGGTTAATACTGACAAACAGCATCCCGTCAGTTGGCTGGCCCTTGAACATATCAAGGAAGGCCGTAAGACCGCCGGGCAAGGCATCTACATTCTCCAGATGGCCCCTCAATGGAGCCTTGACCATTGGGATGATCAGCCCGAGGCGCTGGCAGGCGAAGCAGCTCAGCTGTTGACCAGTTTGCTTGATCAGCCGTTACGCTCACCACTGTGGTCGAACCGGCAGGGTTGGCGCTTCGCTCTGCCCGACGGTCGCGCCGACCCTGCGATTTTGAACGCCGTCCTGCCCGGCCTGTATTTCGCGGGCGATTATACCGCCGGACAAGGACGTGTGCATCTCGCCATCGAGCAAGGCTGGGCCGCCGCGGCAGCGATTGCCCAGCAGCTCAAGCCCTAGCGAACAGCGCGCACGGCCTGTGCCTGGCGCATAATCTCCCGTAATTGCTCTAGATGCCCGTCATCATGCATCAAGCCGAGGATCACGCGCCCGGCGGCATTGATTGGTCCGGCTTGCGGAAACGGGATATAGGTCAACTCCAGGTTGGGCTCGTCGGGCCAGGTATCAAGGAAGGCATTGCGCATGCGGCGACTTTCGGCCAGCCTCGCGCGCAGCTGGGCCACCGTATGCACCGTTTCCCAGGGTACCTCGGCGCGCGAACGGCCCTCGACTGGAATGCCCCGCGCGAGCATCGATGCAAGAGCAGCGGACTCCTCAGAGGAAGCGGTCGCATGGACGATCACATGGCCCAATGTCCAGGACAGATCCGCATCTTCCACCTTGCCAAAGGTATCTTTGGCCTGCGGGTCGACGGGGACGAAGACCACATCCGCATCAGTGGCACCGGCAGTGATCGTCTGCATCTCATCGATCATCTCGTTCGTCAGCTTGCGCAGATCGTCCTTGGTGAGGTCGCGGCTCATATCCGCAAGCGTTACCTCATGATTTCGTAATGGTCCAAAGTCGAGCATGTCAATCCTTTCAGTATGGAGGCAACTACATACCTCCCTTATGAGTATACTCGTCTTCGCTCCATCAGCTAGATGTCACCCATCAAGGAGACGATGGGGCAACGACACATGCTATAATCGCCGCCGTTGCGGGTCAACATCGAAACCCCGGATGCCACAATCAAGAGAAGCTATGCCCGTTCGTAAGCCAATCGCCTTGCAGTATGCGCAACGCTCCGACCGTGGACGCGTGCGCCGAAGCAACGACGACACCAGCGTCGCCGAAGAAATATCCCTCACAGATGGTCGTTGCGCGGTCCTAGCTGCGATTGCCGACGGCATCGGAAGCTCACGCGCGGGCGCAGATGCGAGCCGCTTGGCTGTGAGCACGGCCCTTGACTATTTACGTGCAGGTCTGCGCCAGCCACCACGCGACGAACGCCACTGGTCCGCACTCCTGACCGCTGCACTGCGGCAAGCCAATACGGCGGTCCTTAACCATAGCCACATGGAGCCGCGGCTCAATGGGATGGGTACGACGCTGATGCTCACCGTGGTGCTCGGGCGCCGCGCTCGTATCGCCCATATCGGTGATTCCCGTGCCTATCTCGTGCGACCGGCCATTCGCCGACCACAGATCCTGCAATTGACTGCCGAGCACACCATCGTCGCCGACCTGGTGGGCGACGGCGTCATTTCATATGCCGAGGCCGGTGCACACCCCCAACGGCATGAGCTATCCCGCGCCGTTGGTGTAGATGGCGAAGTCCAGGCCGAAGTCACGGCCCGGACGCTGCGCGCCAATGAGCGCCTGCTGCTGTGTACAGATGGCCTGACGCTCCATCTTTCGGATACCGAGCTTGCACGCACGGTTGCCGATGCCCCTACGCCCCAAGCAGCGTGTGCCCGGCTGATCGATCTGGCCAATGGCCGCGGTGGCCGTGACAATATTTCCGCCGTCGTCATTGCAGCCGCACCCAGCGCAACCCCAGAGGCTACCTCAGCGTCATAACGATAAGCTATATTGACGTTGCAACGCTATGCTATGATGGCGGCGTGAATGCGTTTGAGGTTTAGGAGGAATCGATGCAGATAGCCTGTCCAAATGGTCACCTCAATGACCCCAGTAACCGCTTCTGTGACCAGTGCGGTGCACCACTCGCTACCGCCAATGCTCCAGCGGCTAGCGCCTCGCCAACGGCAGCCGCAGGCGGTGCGCCCATGCATGCCGCCATCAGTGGCAGCATTTTATGTCCACAGTGCGGGCAGGAGAATTTGCCTGGAACGGCATTTTGCGAAAACTGCGGTGCGCAACTGCCACCCCCTAGCCCCACTCCGACCACTTCAAGTGATGCTGCCGCCTCAGGCCCGGCCTCTGCGCCCCCTGCCGGCGCAACAACTGTGGTCTGTCCCAATTGTGGCTACCATAATAGTGCTGATGACCGTTTCTGTGAGCAGTGTGGCGCGGCCCTGGACGGGGTAAAAGCGACCAGCCAAGCAGCAGAAGCTGATCAGGCACCAGCACCAAACGATCAAGCGGCATCCGTCGCTGCTATGCATACCACACCACCGGAACAGGAGGCACCTGCTCCGCCATCAGCTGCCCTGGCCGGTACACCGTCTGTCCCGGAGACGAGCCCGACACCTCCTGCTCAGTCCGTGCCCGCATCCACGCCCGAGGCCGGGACCCGGGCCGGCGATGCGACTGCTTCCGTTGGCGATGGCCAAGGCATCCCAGAGCAAGCATCACCACCACCGGTCGCGCCCCAGAGCGCATCCGAACCAGCTCCTGCCCCAGCCCAGATGCATGAAGTAGCCCCGGTACAGCAGGCGTCCGAAACCCAAACCTGTCCTAACTGTGGCGCGACTCTCCCGGCCAATGCCAAATTCTGCCTGGACTGCGGCACCAAAATCGAACAAAAGCCGGCGATGATCCGCCCGACTCACTGTGTTAACTGTGGTGCGGAGCTGCCGCCGAACGCCAAGTTCTGCTTGGAATGCGGGACCAAGGTAGAGCTGGTGCCGGCCGGGAGCGGTGGGGCACAACCTCAACCGGCCTCAGCACCGCACACAATGGCCACCGCCGATAGTGTGGGCCCTACGATGGGTGGCGTTGGCCAGCCAGCCCAGCCCCTGCCGAATGCGGCACCGCCGGCTGAGGCAGTTATTCCCTCGCCGGCTATCACCAGTGGGCCGCCACTAACAACTCCGCCGGTCCAACTCACACCGGCACCAGCATCGGTCGCCACGCCTGCCCCAAGCCCTGCTCCGGCACCCGCCGCTGCGCCCACGGGTGGCAGTGGTCCCCGACTGGTTGCAAGCGATGGCACCATCGTGCCGATCAAGCAGCAGCCAGAGCTGGTCGTCGGGCGTGAAGACCCGATCAGCGGCATCCATCCTGACGTCGACCTGACTACTCAGGGCGGCGAAGCAGGCGGTGTGAGTCGCCGCCATGCCACCATGCATTACCAGGGCGGTCAATGGAGCGTCATCGATCTCGACAGCACCAATTACACACGCGTCAACGGCAACCGGCTTACACCCAACACCCCGACGTCCCTGCATGACGGAGACAAACTCCAGTTCGGACGGCTGCAGTTTGAATTCAAGGTCTAAGCACCACCACACAACGTACGTCAGCGCAGCGATGAGGATCGATCCTCGTCGCTGCACTTATCTTAGGGTGATAATCGAGCCGTCGGCTTGTTCGAGCTCCTCCCATGCACGTGTAAATAAGGGCGACAGGGGAGCCGCCACCTCAAGTGCGTGGTGTGTCAGCGGATGAGGTAGCCTGATATACTCTGCGTGCAGCAGGTGATGAGTGAGCGGGAGATCGCCAAGCTGTAATGGTCCGCCATAGCGAGCGTCACCTAAGATCGGATAGCCCAGCGCATGCAGATGCAAGCGGATCTGATGAGTCCTGCCGGTACGCGGGCTGGCTTCAAGCAGGGCGGTCCCAGCAAACCGCCGCACAACACGAAAGTCAGTCGCCATATATTTGATGCTGTTATGGCCCACCGGCAACGGCTGCCCAACCTGCTCCAAGGGGTAGACCCGAAACAAGCCATGCGCGCCGCGCCCATGGCCGGTTTCGGTTGTCCAGCTATCCTCCACTGGCTGCCCCGCACATATGCACAGATAGCGCTTGCTTACAGTATGTGTCGCAAAGGATCGTTGCAAGCCTGCATTAGCCTGCGGATCCTTGGTTGCGATCAACACCCCCGATGTATCCCGGTCAAGCTGGTGAGCCAGATGCACCGGCTGCAGCACACCATCGCGTCGTTGCAGCCAGCGCTCAAGTGCCGCGCGGACATTGCCCACAAGGTCCCACGGTGTCATCGTTACATACCAACCCGGCGGTTTGTTCAGCACGATCAGCGCGGCATCCTCGTACAGGATGTCGTGCGCTTCGAGCTCCACCGTGGGGTAGCTGCCACCGGGCGGGAGATGAATCGTCAAAACCGTACCAGCCGTGACCAGCATAGCGCCGTCGGATGCACGCCAACGGTCCACCCACACCCCGCCATGCGCCAGCCTCACCGGAAACTCTTCCGGCTCGACCAACCCGAGTGCCAGACAAGCGATGCTCAGCGGCAGGCCCTCCGCCGCCGCTCCGACCTGCGCGCGCCGGCAGGGTGCAGTAGCTTGTTCGTGCGTTATGTTGCCCCCTACTGAATACGTTCGAGCATCGGATTACCGCAAGGCTGCCGGCCAACCTTCGCCATGTTGTACCACCTGCCCTCGATCTGCACGCGCACAATATCAGCGGTGAAATCATTATTGGTACCGTCGGCATCACTATTCGAGAACAGCGAGGAACCGACACCATAAATATCGACGGGCACGTTCAACTCTTCAAAGCGACGAATCTTCGCCGGGCTAAAGCCCCCGGTCACGACGATCTTAACATCACGGCACCACTCCTGGCCACGCTGCAGCCAATCGCCCTCAAGGTTCCAGCGTTGCCAAGCACTATCGATTGCACTGCGGAGGAAAAAGCACAAGCGCGGGTTAACGCCCATATCGACCTTTTTAGCACCGATCGGTGGCACGCTCACATCCCGCATCGTGCCGCCAGTGTCCGGTCGCACGCCGAAGAGCTTAAATTTTTGCGCTTCTGCTTCACAGCCGGCATCCATCAGCACCTTGTAGCGTGCAAACATTTTGTCCATAACGTCAAGGGTTGTTCCCACACAATCGTTCAGAAAATCGACCAGCGCGATGCGCGATACATCGACCGGCCGGGTGGCGGCAAAAGCCATCATGGTCTCAGCGGTATCGCCCAGGAAAGCCGCAATGGCTGCATGGGCGATCGTCCCGCCGCCGAAACCACCCCACCAGTCACCTTGAGCATCGGTTGAGATAAACGAGCCGGTCTGCTGGGCAAAATCATGGTTGAAGCGTTGCACCGCAATGTTATAGGCATAGCCATCCGCCGCTTGCACCTCATGCGCGTCAAAGCGGGCCGGGAAAAACAGCACCGATTTGCCATGTGCCGCCACCAGGACGTTATACACATTCGTCGCCACACGTGTGCCCCGCGTTAAGGCACCCAAGGTGGGCGTTTCAACCAGGGCAAAATCACGGTAGCGGCCACGCACTTTGATCACCGGCTCGACCTGACGGGGATCACCACCATAGTGCACGATCGTCCCATCCTGTACGGCCTCAACCTGCAATCGGTCCCAGGTCGAATGAAAGACACCGTCTTCCAGGTAGCCGGTACACGTTTCTAGCATCGCCAGCGCCTTGTCAACTCCGGCCACGACCGAAAAGGGTTTACGGCGGGTAAACCATTGCATCTCGACTACAAGGTTGCCGATGTCGACGCTTTGCAGGTCGATGTCAAGATCGTCAAGATAGGGCGACGTGCCGCCAAAGCGGTAGCCCTGATGGGCAAGGTCGGTGAGCATGCCAATAATATTGGCGAAGTACTGATCCGAATACCATCCCGCCCGCATTCGTTCTACGTCGAGCTTAAAGACATCGGGAGCCAGCCGTTGGTGATCAAAAATCGTCATAGCCTTCTCTATTATTCGTAGCCGGCACGACGACGGCGTTCATCCGTCGCCGCCAGCAGATCAGCTGTATTCGTCAGCCAAGCCCCAACCCACAAGAATGAAGCAGACAAGCTCCGGCAAATATGCTCACAGCTCTTCAGTAAACCATGGTGTAATTCCACGTACTCTAGCGTTGTGGAACTGCCGGCACGGCCAACAAGATAGCGATATTGTACGGCACAATCTGCTCGGCGCTGCACAGCCTGTATTGTCCTGACAGGAACTACCTCAACCATGACTCGAAGGTCATCATCTTGGCTTGCGTGCATCACGGCTTCCTCCAACCCGTTCAATATGTCTATCTTACACTAAATCACTTTATGTGTCAATAGTACATATTATGACAAAACAAAAGAAGCCTCCCCGTGATAGTGGGGAGGCTACTATAGGAAGCCAGGGAGATCCCTACCTAGCCGGTCAAGAACTCCTCAGCAGCAATAATTGTTTGAGCCACAGCAACCATTTTGATGCGTTTTTCCCGCGCGCGCTGCCGCATACGACTGTACGCCTCATCTTCCGTTAGCTGCACACGCTCCATCAAAATCGCTTTCGCCTTATCAATGATCGACCGTTCAGCCAGCGTTTCTTCCAGATCATGCACCTTTTGCTGCAACGCTTGCTTCTCACGATGACGTGCCAGCGCAACACTCAACTGTGCCGATAGCGTTTCCTGTGAGGCCGGCTTCAGCAGATAGGCCATCGCACCGGCTTCCGCTGCCCGCAAAATAAGGTGCCGGTCATTATAGGCGGTCAGCATCAACAAAGGAATGTCTTGGTTGGCCGTGATCGTTTCCGCTGCCGTGATGCCATCGACATTCGGCATTTTGATGTCGAGCACGGCAATATCGGGCTGCTCACGGGCGGCCATTTCGATGGCTTCTTGTCCATCACTGGCCACAGCGACCACTGTATGACCGAGCGCAGCAATTTGATCGGTCAACGTGATCGCGACCAATGGATCATCTTCAGCCACCAGCACCCGTAGGCTTGCCATTCATTCCTCCCTGATACATCACTACGAGCGCGTAGTGTAGCATGGATTGCACCGCTACCTACGTGCCTACTAACTGGCGCAAGGCTGCCTCATCCAACTGCGGAATACCTAGCTGCTGGGCCTTGGTGTACTTCGAGCCACCTGGGCTATCGCCGACGACCAGGTAATCGGTCTTCTTCGACACAGTACCGGTGACTGTGCCGCCTTGTTGGCTGATTAGTTCGGTCGCCTGTTCGCGCGTGAGGGTTGGCAGCGATCCGGTGAGTACAAAGGTTTTACCGGCCAGCGCCCCGGCTGTTGGCACAACCACGGGGGCAGCATTCGCGGTCCGCACACCGACGCGTTGGAGTTTGTGGATCAAGGCACGATTCGGCTCATGGCCAAAGAACTCGATGATGGTGGTAGCGGTATGCGGACCGATCCCCATGATCGCGTTTAAATCGCTATCCGTCGCCATCATGAGAGCTTCAATCACATAATAGTGTTGCACCAAGAGCTCGGCGACACTCGATCCGACACTACGAATGCCAAGCCCGGTCAGCAAACGCTCTAGCGGACGATCTTTGGCGGCGGCAATGCCGTTGAGGATATTTGCGACCTTCTTCGTTCCATAGCCAGCCTGCTCGGTAAAGTGCTCGGGGGTAAGCAGATACAGGTCGGCTACATCCGTGATCAAGCCCTTTTCCACGAACAAGCGGGCTTGCTCTTCGCCGATGCCAACGATATCCAGCGCCGCTTTGCTCACCCAGTGCTCGACACGTCGCACGAGCTGGGCAGGGCAACGAGCATTCACGCAATAGTAATCGGCCTCGTCCGGATCGCGTTGAATCGGCTCCGCACAGGATGGGCAGGTGGACGGCATATGCCAGGGCTGCTCCGTACCAGTGCGGGCAGCGATGAGCGGTCCAACCACCTTGGGAATCACGTCGCCGGCGCGCTTGACTGTGACGCGGTCGTCGATGCGGATATCGCGACCAACGATATATTCTTCGTTATGCAAGGTCGCATGCGCGACGGTCACGCCACCGATCACAACTGGATCAAGCTCCGCATTGGGATTGATCCGACCGGTTCGTCCAACATTTAAAGTAATCGCCCGCAGGGTCGTGGTGGCTTCGCGCGCCGGAAATTTAAAGGCAATCGCCCAACGTGGATCATGAGCTACTACGCCCAACTCTGCTTGTTGGTCAAAGCGGTCGACCTTGATGACGACGCCATCAACCTCATAGGGCAACTCGCTCCTCCGGCTCATCCAGGCAGCGCAATAGTCGATGACGGCCTCGAAGTCGTCCAAGCGCCGAATATCGGGGTTGACCGCGAAGCCGAGTGCGCGTAGATATTGCAGGGTGTCCCACTGTGAACGGAGGATGACGCCCTCGATCAGACCAACGGCATACGAAAAAAAACGCAGTGGGCGGCCTGCGGTTATGCGCGAGTCGAGCTGGCGCAATGAACCGGCTGCCGCATTACGGGGATTCGCGAAGAGCTTGCCGCCAGTTGCGGCCTGCATCTCATTCAGATGCTCGAAGTCAGCCGTCCGCATATAGACCTCACCACGCACCTCGATCACGCGTGGCACAGGGCGGTCGTCCACCAGGCGGAGGGCTAATGGGATGCTGCCAACAGTACGTATATTGGCCGTCACATCCTCACCCGTCATACCATCACCTCGCGTTGCAGCTCCCTGGAACTGTCCAGCGCGGTAGGTAATAGCCATCGCTAGCCCATCGATCTTCGGCTCAACCACAAAGCTGATCGGGACGCTGCCTTCGGCACCAAGTAGTTTGCGGACACGTCCATACCAGGCGCGCAACTCACCGACATCAAAAGCGTTTGCTAGCGACAACATTGGCTCTTTATGCCGAACCTTGGCGAAAGCGGTTGTCGGCGTTGCGCCCACGCGCTGGGTGGGGGAGTCAGTTGTTACAAGCTCGGGATGCTCCGCTTCCAACTCCCGTAGCTCCGTCATCAAGGTATCATACTCAGCATCACTGATGATCGGGTCATCCAGCACATGATAGCGGTGATTATGTTCGTGCAGCAGACGCCGCAGTTCATTAACACGATCTTGCATACTGTGTCCTTAAGGTCCCTCCCACTGGGGTACTAGGCAACGAGCCAAGCAGGACCGGGGAAGGATAGGCAAATAATGCGCGTGCTGCTATTATAAAGGCATCCTCCTTCGTTACACAGCCCGTTGCATGGCGAGACGCAGCGGGCTGTGCTACGTTTTGCGCCCGGCGCGATCTATGCTCATGTTATAGACGTGGCTCGTACAAGGGCAGAAGCACAAGTTTAGACTCGCTAGGCCATGGAGGAGGACAGGATTCGGATGCTCCACTTTACCACACAAGAGTTAACCGCTTTACTCGGGACCTATGGCTACTGGGCGGTCCTGTTACTGGTCGGCATCGAAAGCATCGGCGTGCCGGTTCCCGGCGAAACGATGCTCGTGGCCGCCGCGATTTACGCCGGTACGAGCCATAAACTTTCGATCGGTCTCATCATTGCTGCAGCAGCTACCGGTGCCATTCTGGGCGATAATATAGGATACTGGATTGGTCATGCCGGGGGTTATCGCTTATTGCGACGGTATGGCAAGTATATTCGTTTGGATGAGCGGAAGCTCAAAGTAGGCCGGTACTTATTTCAACAGCATGGCAGCAAGGTCGTTTTCTTTGGCCGCTTTATCGCACTGCTCCGGACACTCGCCGCGTTTCTGGCAGGTACCAATCGTATGCCCTGGCCGGAGTTCCTGCTCGCGAATGCAGGCGGTGGCATTGTATGGTCGCTGCTCTTCGGCCTCGGCGGCTACCTGCTTGGCGACAACGTGAAGCGCGTGGAAGGACCTTTTCGCTGGCTAGCGGCGATACTTGCCATCATCTTCACCGCCGGACTCATCATTTTTCTGCGGAGTAACGAAGCACGGCTAGAAGCGGCAGCCGAAGCAGCCTTTCCTGGTCCATTAGATAGCTATCAAGCAGCAAGTTGACGTCGCTTGTTGCGTTCTGTACACTAGTCGCAGCAAAGAGTTCAACACCATGCAGAACAAGTATCAGAGTTCAGCACTCGCGCCCAACATCATGGTTCACTTTTACCGTGGTGTGATGGACCTTGCCACCACATGGCGCAGCCGCATCGACAGCACGACCAACTGGGCGGTCATCTCAAGTGGTTCGATCGCTTCCTTTCTGCTTTCCGATCCCGAGCATTCCCATATTATGGCGCTGCTCGGCATGTTTCTCGGCTTCGCCTTTTTATGTATCGAGGCCCGTCGCTTCCGCTATTACGATCTATGGAGCAACTGGGTGCGGGTCATGGAGATCGAGTATTATGAGCCGATTTTGCGCTCGAATATCATCCGACCGGATGAACAATGGCATAGGCTCCTTGATTATGATTTGAACGATCCGCATTTCAAAATATCATGGACGGAGGCGATGGGGCGCCGCCTGCGCCATAATTATTGGGCGATCTTCGGCTTTCTCCTGCTGACGTGGTGTACGAAGCTCCTACTCCATCCCCATGCCGCTACTTGGGGCACGGCCATCCCCACTATGCGCCAACGGGCAGCTTTGGGGCCAATCAGTGGCAACGCCATCATCTTCCTGGTTTTTATCTTTTATAGCTATCTGATACTGCTCATAATGATTACTCCCAGGCTGCTTGGCGCAGGCAGCGAAACCTTGAGCCGCAGCACGATACTACGCCAACTCAGCAACCCCCTGGCAAGCACTGCCGGCTTTCTGCACTACGACAATGACAAGTTTGACCATGTCGCGTCCGGCACCGGTCATGCACCCGAAGAAGACTAGCACCGCGAGTCGCGTCCCATGACCGCGCTCTTGTTGGCGGCGGTGCCAACACTGCTTTATAGTTGGCTCCTGTGGCGGCTGGACTGCTACGAAAAGGAACCGGTGTGGCTGTTGCTGGCCGCCTTTGGCTGGGGTGCCCTGCCCGCCCTACTCTTGGCAGGAGGTGCCGAGCTCGGCATCGGCCAGATCACCAGAAACGTGCTTGGCCCGGATGCACCGAACCAACTGATTGCACCTTTGATTGAAGAGCCACTCAAAGCGTTGGCCTTAGTCGGGCTGTTTCGCTTCGCACATCGTGAATTCAACGACGTGATCGACGGAATCATGTATGGCGCCCTGGTCGGCTTTGGCTTCGCCATGAGCGAGAACCTTTTATACTTTTGGAGCAATCCTAACCAGCTTCTGTCGCTCTGGCTCGTACGGTCGGTGCTGTTCGGCTTCAACCACGCCTTTTTTACGAGCATCGTCGGCATTGCCTTAGGGCTCGTGCGTCTGGAGCGGCGGCGCTGGGTCGGCTATGCTAGCCTGCCACTTGCGCTCGCCCTCGCAATTCTGTTCCATGCCCTGCATAACATGACCGTGGCAAATGGATTATGGGGACTTGGTTTGGCCTGGGTGCTCGATACCGGCGGTGTTGCAGTGGTCCTGGTAGTGGCGATCCTCGCTCGCCGTGAAGAGCAGCGCTGGTTGCTCCATCACTTGCCCGACGAATGCAACGGCTATGTGCTCGATTCCGTCGATCTCCACCATGTGCTTAATCCGGCCCTTCGTCTACGCGCCGAAGTCCGTGCCTTAGTCCATGGGGGCTGGCTGGTCTACCGTCACCAGCGTCGCTTTCACCACCTCGTCACCGAGTTGGCGTTTTTGAAACATCAACTCGCTGTCGGTGATCGCGACTGTTGCCAGGATGATGTCGACAAGTTACGTAGGTTGGTCGCGGCTCAACGAGCCCTGTTGGCCCCGCACTAATTCCACTACCGCGGCACCACCCGCAAGCCTTCGACCTCCCACCGCATACGTACGTCAGGCATGCGGTACTATTGGGCCAACGAAAGGATCACCTACTCCATGGCAAATCAGCGCGCAACGGCCACGGCACACGCCAACATCGCAGTGGTCAAGTATTGGGGCGTCGCAGACTCGGCCTTAACACTGCCCTATAATGAGTCCGTCTCGATGAACCTCGATCACTGCACGACCACCACGACCGTCGCCTTCGATGGAAGCCTGCCCGCCGACGAAGTAGGCATCGCCTGGTTTGGCCGCGAGATGGAGGAGGTTACTGGGCAGGCCTACGAACGGGTCGTCGCGCAACTCGATCGGGTACGGATGCGGGCGGGTATTGAAGAATGGGCCCGCGTTGAGTCGGCTAACACCTTTCCGGCCGATGCTGGCATCGCCTCCTCTGCCTCAGCGTTTGCGGCCCTAACGACGGCTGCGGCTGGCGCGGCCGGCCTACAGCTTGGGGAACATGAACTATCGATTCTGACTCGCCGGTCGGGTTCAGGCTCTGCCTGTCGCTCGATTCCGCCCGGCTTCGTCCATTGGCGTAATGATGGAACCGACGCGGGCTCCTATGCAGTCTCGGTGGCGATGCCCAACGATTGGGCGCTGGCCGATGTCGTCGCGATTGTCGACACTGGACCGAAAAGCGTGGGCTCGGCCGAGAATCACCGCTTGGCGGTCACGAGTCCCTATTTCAAAGTCCGCTTGCAAGAGGTACCGGCCCGTGTGAATGGCTGTTTAAGGGCGATTCGTGAACATGAGCTTGCTACTCTGGGCCTGATCGCGGAGGCTGATGCCGTTTCATTGCATGTGGTCGCGATGACCGCGCAGCCGCCCACCTTTTATTGGCGACCGGGGACACTGCGGGTCATGCAAGCGGTCCATGACTGGCGCAAGGAAGGTTTCCTCAGCTACTGGACCATGGATGCAGGGGCCAATGTACATGTATTATGTGCGATGTCCGATGCGCCAGCAGTCGCGCAACGGCTAGAGGCCCTACCAGAGGTCCAATTCACGATTACTAATGGACCGGGACCAGGAGCATATCTCCATGCCGAATGAGCAACAACCGCCCTACCGTGTAGCAATTTTGACGATCAGTGATCGCAGTTCGGCCGGTGTGCGGCCTGATGGCAGTGGACCTGCGGTATGGGTCCTCGTTGAGGCCGCACTACCCGCAACGCTGATTACCACCGCCATTGTGCCTGATGAAATAGCCGCTATTACGGCTACGTTATCGCAGTGGGCCGATGACTCGACCGCTGACTTGATCTTGACTACCGGCGGGACAGGGCTTGCACCGCGTGATGTGACGCCCGAAGCAACGCGTCAGGTCATCGAGCGTGAAGTGCCAGGTATACCCGAAGCAATGCGGGTTGCCAGCCTCGCTATCACGCCGTTTGGCATGCTCTCACGGATGGTGGCCGGGACGCGGGGCCGTAGCTTGATTATTAACTTGCCCGGCAGCCCGAAAGCCGTCCGCGAAAATCTCGCGGTGATTCTGCCGGTATTACCCCACGCACTGGACAAGCTGCGTGGCGATCCCGATGATTGCGTCGTTTAGCCACTCTCCCCATCATTGTGCTTGCGCTGCGCTAGGTGGCTGGATGATCGTGAAATGAAAATCTAACCGTGCTCGTTCACGTTGTGCGCTATCTCGGCTGGTAAGCACGACGCGCGCCTGGGGCCAGCGGCGGCGGAAATGTACCACTGCCTGCACCACCCACGCGCGCCGTTGCGCATCCACGACATCCTCCAGGCTTTCGAGCAACAGCAAGACGCTGTCTCCTGCTAAACGCCACTCAAGGAACTCGTTCAGTGCATCATGCGGCTGTGCCCCTAGCTGGCGAGCAAGATATTGGAGGAGTGGTATATCGTCGTGTGGTGCTGCTTCGAGCGTATTAGCCAAGTCGCGCAACACAACGAAGAATGGCAGTAACAGGGGACCCGGCCATGCTAGCTCCGGCTCAACCAATTGAACCACGGCAGGATCAAGCTGTAACCGAGCCAACCGCCTCGCAAGCCGGCGCAGAACTGCCGCAGTGGCTAGACCGGCTGGATCGATCAGGACGACCGCCAGACTGTGGCGCAACACCTCAGCCACGGTACGCGGTAGGAGCAAACGCTCCCAAATCCCCTGCAGTTCATGGCTCCGTTCCGCCGTCTCTAGCTCCCCGCTGGCGGTCCCCAAGCCAAACCAGAGCGCCACTTCACGCGTTGTTGGCAACTCACCGAGCCACTGCCGCAGGTCGGAACCCAGGTTCACTGCGTGAGCGTGAGCATCCAAAGCTCCCAGCTGTGCTATGGTACAAGGCAGCCGGCCGGCCTGCATCCATAGGCGATGAGCGCCGGAGACATACGTAGTAGTCGGCAGGTTCAGGCAAGCTTCATCTGGTTCGCCCATCGTGTCCACGAGCGTTTGGAGATAGAGGCGCACGGCTGTTTCCACCACGCCCAGTGGCACCAGTACTTCAGCTCGCAAGCCTGCTAAAAGCTGACCACCTTCCTCGATGGTTAGGTCGCGCAAATGATTCACCCCACCGCCACAATATTGTCAAAAAGTCATTTATCTGCTACGATCAGCACATTCCATAATTTTAGCCTAATTTCGATGCGAAACGCGCTCGCATCGTCGTCATTGATGAACCAATCAAGGTCAGGGACTCCTCCAACATACCGGTCGAGAATGATGTGACGCTGGACGACCAGTTAAGGACGCTTAGTCAACGCAACGCACAGCTCACAGAGCTGGTGGCCTTAGGCACGGCACTGCAGGCGTGTGATAGCTTGTCTGGATTGGCAGCCAACGTCATGCGTACTATTATGAAGCTGACGAACTGTGAGCGAGTGTTGCTGGCCTTGGTTGACCGTGAACAGCAGTGGCTCGTTCCTCCGCCTGGCTCGACGTGGGCACCGCTATCCTTGAGCACCGTGATGACCCAGTTGGCTGCGGCCAGAAAGCTGGGTGTCTTGACGCACCATTTTGATACCCACGCCGCGCTCCCTGCTTTTGGTGAGGCCGTAGCCCTGACCATTCTTGACCGCCAGGGTCAGGTGATGGGCTTGATCGTGGTCGACGTCAGTGAACGGACTGAACCGCTGGATCAGCACTTGGTCCAGCTTTTAGAAATTGTGGCGAACCAAACGGCCATTGCGATCAACAACATCGCATTGGCTGCCGAACAGCAACAAACTGTGGATCGCTTAACCGCCTTGAACGCACTTAGTCTGGCGGTCAATACTGCGCAGCTCAACAGCGATCATGTCATGCGCATGACGGTTGGGGGCGCGGTCGGCACAACCGAGGCGACGGGCGGCGGTGTCTTGATTGTGGACAAAGGCGAGATCCAAGCGAACTATGTGCTTGGACTGCCGGGAACTATTGGCAACGCTGTGCAAAGTCTGATTGATGTGATTGATGGAGATTATGTAGAGCTGCGCCGTGAGTCCTTACCCGCTGCCGCATTCGAGGCACATATTCGGCGCTTGATTGTGGTGCCGATGCGCGGCACGAAGCGTACTGTAGGCTTGCTGTGGCTGGGGTTTGCACAGTCGACCGTTACCCGCACCGAGCGCGAGATGGCCGTTTTGTATGCCAAGATGGCCGGTGCTGTCATAGAGAACTTAAATTTGTTTGAGGAAGTGCGGTCGGCGGAAGAGCGCAAAGCGGCGATTTTAGCATCGACGCGTGAAGGCATCTTGATGGTTGACCAGGACCAGCGCGTGAGTGTGGTGAACAGTGCGTTCGGGACGCTGCTGGGCGTGACGACCTCACGCCTCATTGGTCTGAGTGTCAGTGATCTGTGCGATGAACACATGCTGCTAGGAGTTGATTCAGCAACAGCTCAGGCTATTTGCGAGGCGATTGATGCAGTGATAAGCGGTGGTCATATACAGATCGAGGGCGAATTCGTAGTGGCCGAGGCCGTCCTGCTCCATGTTCATTGGACGGTGATGTCAGCGCATGGTGATGGGGGTGGCAGTGTTGGTGCGCTCCTGGTGGTACAGGATGTCACCGCAGCACGGCAGATAGAAAAGCTGCGTGCCGATACTTCAAGCATGATCGTGCATGATCTGCGCGCGCCGTTGACTAATCTGATGATTTCTGTGGACCTGCTAACAAAGCAGGTGGTTGGACCGCTGACCAAGGAGCAGGGCCGTATTCTACATATCGCTGCTGCCAGCTGCCAACAGATGCTAGATATGGTCAATGATCTGCTGGATATTCGACGTTTGGAAGCGCAGACTGTCACACTCAATCCGCAGGCAGCGGGGCTAGGGCCGATCGTCGACGTCGTCATCGAGCGGCTTGAGCGGGTGGCGCATGACCAGCAAATCAGCTTCAATAATCAACTCGATGACACGCCACCGGTTCTGATCGATGTCGAACTGGTACGGCGCATTCTGCAAAACTTGATGGATAATGCCCTAAAGTTCAGTCATGAGGCCGGCGAGATCACGATCAGCAGTCGCGTCGAGCTAGCGGCGGCCTTGCCTTTTCCACATAGCCCTGGCGAGTGGGTAGTCGTGGCAGTGCAGGATCATGGTTCCGGCATTCCCGAAGCTTATCGCTCCCAAATCTTTGAACTTTTTGGCCAAGCTCCCAGCGGTCACCGACGTGGGACCGGACTCGGGCTCGCTTTCTGTAAATTGGCGGTCGAAGCGCATGGTGGTAGGATCTGGGTGGAAAGCGTCGTGCAGGCAGGTTCGACCTTCTACTTTACAGTGCCGGTAGCGGTGCTCCCGACCTACACTCGGGACTAAATACACCGCCACCGCGCCCAGAGCCACAACGTTATGGATTAGTTGGTCCTGCCGGCCCATCACCGCTAGCAGTCGGCGGCAGGCGAGGCCGGCGCGGGCTTCGTGAGCGCAGGCTACGTACCAGTAGCAACACGACGATTAGTGGTAGGAGCAACGGGGCAACCACAATCCCTAGCCAGATCCCAACCTGGGCAACAGCTTGCAGAATACCGCGTAAGGTCGAAGAAGCCGCTTGTACCGTGTCGCTGGCATGCCAGGGAATGGGTGTCGGCGTTGGCTCAGCAGTGGGCGTTGGCGTTGGGCCGATGATCTGCTGTAACTGGACGGTGATCGTCGAGAAAGCCGTACGCTGTGATAGAAACTGAAGACGGCCTTTTTGTTGATTAATCTGTCCCTCAAGGTCGGAAAGCTGTGCGTTGACCTTGAGCGCCTCGTCCACAGTCTTCGCTTGATCCAGGAAGGTGCGCACGCGGGCCTGGGTTGCTTCGAGGTTCGCGATCTGACTTTGCACGTCCACAAATTCCTGCGACACATCTTGACCGCTGGCTTGCTCGCTGAGCACCTTTTTGCTGGCCTCGCGCACACCCTGCATGGCTATTTCGAAATGATCAACCGGTACAGCAAAACTAAGCGTGGCGCTGCTTGCCTCACCGCTTTGATCGGCGCTTTTGACCTGTAGGATGTAGCCACCATTGGCCGTCGCGACGGTCGTGATGCGGCTGATGCCGATGGTTACATTTTCAACCTGCACCGTCAAATCACCATTCTTGATGATCTTGCGATTCGCATCGTTGCCGAAGGTTGCGTTCTGTACGCCCGCGGTGTCGACTTTGCCTTGCCCAGTCGTACCGCCTTTGTCAGGACTGGCCCCGGAGGCTGCGGTGGCCGCGGGTGCCGCAATGCTTTCGGCCTGTCCACCCGCTGCGCCGGCCATGGCTGCCATCGTTGCAGCCCCTCCTGCCATATTGTCCGTTGCGCCCCGGCTTCCGAAATTCCCTCCGCTACTTGCTGGCGTTGAAGCACTTCCTCCACATCCACTCAAGAATGTGGCCGTCAAGACGACCATGATCATCCACGAACTCAACCGCTTCATACCGGTACTCCTTTAGCTGGAGTGTTACATCTGTGATCCTATAGATGCTTCATGTCCCCGTTTTGTTCCCGCGGCCAAGGCAATCCCGTTCTCTGCTATACTAGGCGGGGTACGGAACGTATCTGCAGCATTCGCAGGAGGACCGCACATGAAGCGCCCCCGGTTGTTCACCTTTGATCAGCCAACTCCGTCTGCCACCACCCATCGCCTCGTTGACCAGGATATCGTTGCAGTCAGCCAGTTCGACCCGCCCTTGATCGACTATGTCTTCGACGTCGCAGCGGAAATGCGCGAAATGCATGAACGCATCGGCGGCACCGATTTGCTACGCGGCAAGGTCCTGACCTGTTTGTTCTACGAACCTTCGACCCGAACCTCGTCGTCGTTTATTGCGGCGATGGAGCGGCTGAGTGGCTCGGTCATTCCGATCACCCAGGGTGTGCAGTTCAGCTCGGTTTCAAAAGGCGAAACGTTACACGACACGATCCGCACGCTTGAGCAATATTCGGATGTGATCGTGCTCCGCCATCCCGAAACAGGAGCCGCGGGGATAGCGGCGGCAGCAGCCACAATTCCGATCATTAATGCGGGTGATGGTGCGGGCGAACATCCCACTCAGGCCTTGCTGGACCTCTTCACGATCAAACAAGAGCGGGGCACGCTCGACGGCTTGCATGTGGCGATGGTGGGCGACCTACGCTACGGCAGAACCGTCCACTCGCTGACGCAACTCCTGCTGCACTATGATGTTGAGTTTTCATTCGTTTCGCCTGAGCTGTTGCGGCTACCGCTGCCGTACATGAATCAGCTCAAAGCCGCCAACAAGACCGTTCACGAAACCTATAACGTCGCCGACGTCATCGGTTCTGCTGATATTCTGTACGTCACACGCGTACAAAAAGAACGCTTCAGCGACCTGACGCAGTATGAAGAGGTCAAAGACTATTATCGCGTAACGCCCGAGATTATGTCGCATGCCAAGGATAACGCGATCATCATGCATCCATTGCCACGCGTTAATGAGATCGACGTGCGCGTTGATAGCGACCCACGTGCTGCCTACTTCCGGCAAGTCAAAAATGGGATGTATATCCGCATGGCCTTGCTCGCAGCAGTCTTAGGTAAGGCGTAAGATTAACGATGATTGATCATGCATGAGGAGACACCCATGGAAGTCTTTGAGGCGGTACGCACATTACTGGCGGTTCGGAATTACCAGGAAACGCCCGTGCCCGAAGAGGTGGTGCGGCAAATCCTGGAGGCCGGTCGTTTATCGGCCAGTGGGATGAACGCACAACCCTGGCATTTCGTTGTGGTTGAGAACCGCGACACCTTACGCCAGCTCGGTACACTTGCGCGCACCGGATCCTATGTTGCCCAGGCACCCATCGCGATCGTCGTTGCGGTCGATAAAACTCCACTTGCCATCTCCGATGCCAGCCGCGCCATTCAGTCGATGTTGCTGACGGCTTGGGCCGCAGGCATTGGCTCTAATTGGGTCGGCTTTAGCGGCATGGATAACGTCAAACCGGTGCTTGGTATCCCAGATGAACTCGACGTCATCGCGATTCTGCCGTTCGGCTACCCGGCAGCAGATATTGGTCAGGGCAAAAAGAAGCGCAAGCCACTCGGCGAAATCGCCTCGCGCGAGCGCTTTGGTGAGCCTGTCGCATAAAGTGCTCACTTCAAGATAGATGAGGAGATCAACATGCAGCAGTTGTTTTCGCTCGAAGGGAAAAGTGCTTTAATCACCGGTGGCAACGGGGGCATTGGACGGGCCTTGGCACTAGGTTTTCAGGCATCAGGTGCGAAAGTAGCCGTTACCGGACGCAACCCAACGAAGAATGAGGCGATCGGTAAAGAGCTCGGCGATCCCCATGCTGTTTTTGTGCTTGATGTGCGAGACGAAGCAGCCGTCCAGGCGACAATCACCGAAGTCGTAGCCCAGTTCGGGCACCTTGATATCATCGTCAATAATGCCGGGTTGTTCCCAGGCGGTTCCGTGCTCGAACTCTCGCTCGACTCGTGGAACGCTGTGATTGCATCACATCTGACCGGAGCATTCTTGTGCACGAAATACGGTGCGCAGGCGATGGTAGCGCAAGGCAGGGGCGGCAAAATTATCAATATTGGCTCGATGTACTCGATCTTCGGGCCCCATCACTTTCCGAATTATGGCGCAGCAAAGGCTGGCATGCTGGGTCTAACACGCAGCACGGCGGTCGATCTGGCACCCTATAACATTCAGGCGAATGCAATTTTACCGGGGTGGTACGAGACCGAGTCATCGCCGCCCGGCGCTGCTGCCTCGCCAATCGGTGAACAGATTAGGCGCAAGACACCGGCGGGACGCTGGGGTAATTTGGAAGACCTGGTGGGAACAGGCGTGTTTCTTGCGTCGGCAGCATCAGATTTTGTAACGGGCGTCTCCATCCCGGTCGACGGCGGGTACTCAATAGCAGACCAATTTCGAGACGAGTAAAGGGGTGCTCGCCGCATAACGGTACACACCAGATACCGCAACGCCCCATCACAGTCTATGATGGGGCGTTGCCGTATTTGTAACGTTGGCCAGAGCTACTTCCCGAGCTTCTCTTTCCCAAGCAGACCGAGCAAGACAATATTGCCGGCCTCGGGATGCCACTCGAAGCGCGCCCGTTCAAACCACTGGGTTAATACTGTATCCCCGTTGGGATTCGT
>JACDGP010000190.1 GCA_013821605.1 Herpetosiphonaceae bacterium | reverse complement strand
ACTGAGGCACAGACCGGTTTCGTAACGGAGAATTGTCCTCCACCGGCGAATTCGGACAAGCCGTGAAATCATGAACGTCTATGCCCTCGTCCATACCCCCGGGTTTTTAGTGCTCTCGGGTATATGGGAGCAGGTCCCATGGGCAAATTCTTGTCGCGCGGCACGTGAAATCGCGAGGTTTACGTGGACGCCGTCATCGCGACGATCGCAGCGATAAGTTGATCGAGTCGCGTCTGCTGCAATGCTCGACCCGGCCGAAGGCGCCTCGTGATCGAGAGCGTGACCAGGCCGTGCAGGCTCGCCCATACGACCTCCGTGACCGTTTCGGTTTGAGCTGCTGGTACCCCGGATTCGGCAACCGCAGCCGCAATGATGTGAAAAGCCGTGTGCGCCGGGATCGGAGTAGCAGCGCCTGCGGCGAACGTGATTGCCGGTGGCCCCACGAACATGACGTCGTAAAGTCGGGGCCGTTCTCGTCCAAAGCCAACATAAGCATTGGCGATCGCAGGTAGCGACGCTTTCCCACCGCGCGTAGCGCGCGTTAGGCGCTCAGCGAGCGCGGTAAAACCATCGGTAACTACCGCTTCCAGTAGCGCGTCTTTACTGGAAAAATGCTGGTACACCGCCGGTTGCGTACGATGTATCGTCTCGGCGATCCGACGGATCGTGAGCTGCGCGACCCCTTCGTCTTCGATAATGGCCCGGCTTACAGCGATGATGTCGTCGCGCGCTGTTCCACGAAGCTTTTGTTTTGACGGTGCGGCTGTTGTCACAAATTTGGCCGCGACACCATGCGGGCGCCGATACTGAGCGTGAGCCCCGACGCAGCGATGCCAGCCCAACGCATGCGGCGCCGCAACTCCGGCTTCTCCGAAACGGCGTTGGCAGTCGGGTAGATTACGAGCGTGATCGCTGCAACTATGAGCAAGAACAATGCGAGGGACACGGAAAGCCAGCTTGGGTGGACCGGTTTCAGAACGACCCAGAGGGCGATCCCGGACACCAACGTCAGGCCAGCACCGAAGCGAAGCAGGATGAGCACGGCGCGCACTGCGGCAGGTGCGTTAGCAAGAAGCGGTAGCGTACAGATCGGACCTCCCCCCATGGCGGCACGTACGTGGCATAAACGAGCGACTGCAACCATGTCAGTGCCCTGAGATAGCGAGGGCACCCGCTCCGAGCATAAACACAACCGTTCCAAGATGAACGGCGGTACCGGATATGTTTCCGTGGCGCTTTACAATCCATGCGTCAGCGGCAGGAGCAATCGCTCCAAAGAAAAGTGCGAAAGCGAGAATGGATTGGCTCGCCGATGCAGTGACGATGAGCAAGGCCGCGAGCACGAAATCGCGGTTCGCTTTCACCGCGAGGTAGGGGGTTGGAGCGGTCCCTTCTGGGATCGGAACCCCGTATGCGAGAGCGGCACCGCGCGGCGCGAATGCCGCGCGGGCCGACAAGGCCACCAGCGCGGCTGCAAGAGCGTAGGTCATTCCCTGACTGATTCTCATACTAGTCTCCGTAACGTTGTTATGATACACCATAACGCCGTTACGTTAGCCTGTCAAGTACAGCCGACGCCTCGGCCAGCGTCCGGCTCCTCGGCCGACACTTCTGGGAGGCTTTGTACCATCGCGGCAAAGCGAGGCAACATTGCGGTAATATCGGCGAGCGACGATGGGGCCAGAAAGCGAGGGCATCATGCCACACAAACTCACTGTCGAAGATCTCGAAACGCTCAACGATCTCGTGCAAGATGGGCTCATCGAAGGGTTGCGTCAGAAGTCAGACCACGCTGTAACGTGGTGGAGGTGATTCTCGAGTATGCTTGTGGCAAGCAAGCTACATTAAGGAGAAGCCGCCGATGTCCTGTCCCCACTGCACATCCGCCACGACCACCGAACACAGCAGGAAGACGCAGCTTGGCTATCGGACCTTTCAGTGCCGGACGTGTCGACGCATCTTCAACGAGCGCACGAACACGCCCTTTAACTACCTTGAATATCCCACCGATCTCGTCCTCCTGGTGGTCCTCTGGCGGGTGCGCTACAAGTTAAGCCTGCGTGACCTGGCCGAAATGTTTCTCCACCGGGGCTTTGTGTTCACCCACGAGGCGGTGCGCGAGTGGGAAGCACGCTTCGCCCCACTCGTCGCAGACAAGCTGCGGGCGAAGCGGAAGGGACAGGCCGGTTGCTCGTGGCACGTGGACGAAACGTACATTAAAGTTGCGGGCGTGTGGAAGTATCTGTATCGCGCCATCGATCGTGATGGCAATCTGGTCGATTCAATGCTGAGTGAGCACCGCGATATGGACGCGGCGAAACGCTTCTTTGCCCATGGGGCACCCGCGGCCTTGGACAGTGCTGGACAGGTACCAGAGCGGGTGACAACGGACGGCCACGACTCGTATCCCCGGGCAATTCGCGAGACGCTTGGGGAGGAGGTGACACACCGGTGCAACCAATATCTCAACAACCGGATCGAGCAAGATCACCGGGGCATCAAGCAGCGGTACTATCCCATGTGCGGCTTTGGCACGGTCGACTCGGCCGCACGTTTTAGTCGGGCCTTCGACGAACAGCGGCAGTATTTTCGTCTGCGGAGCAGGATGTGCCAGCCGCTGCCGCCGTTAGCTGAGCAACGACGGGAAGACTGTGCCCGGTTTCAGGCCTTGATAGTTGAGGTGATGGCGGCATAACGGTAAGCGATGCCGGAACCGACCGAGGCCCGCACGTTCAGATGGACGTTCGTGGTCCAATTCCTGACACAACCCGCTGGAGAGCTCCAGCCGCACGTTGATCTTGAGCGCGGCGCGTCCCTGCTCGGTCGCGTTGCCGCAGCCCAGCCAAAGTTCATGCAACGCATCCGGCAGTACAATCGTGGTGCTATCTTCGAGGTAGACGCCGGCAAAGCGCCCAAGCAGCGGGATATCGAGCGGGTCGGCGGCCACGACGCGTGTGAGGGCGGCAGCGAGCAGCTGCTGGAGGAAGGTGGCGGCCTCCGCGGTAAAGCGTTGGGTCAGCCCTTCGGGGGTAATGTCGACGCCCAGCGCTGCCGCGGTCTGGCTCAACTCGTCACCCGTGGCATCAGGATTGGCGAGATAGGTGAAGACCAAGGTCTGCACGAAGTGGCCACCCCCGAGCTTGGACTGGCGTTGGACAAAGTGAGTTTCGCGGGCGAGGCGCTCGGCCACGACGCCCAACACCCCTTGCAGAGCGGTGGCTACCTGCTCTATCATCTTCATGGGAACGCTCCTGTTAATCGTGAAAGAGATTGCACCCTTCATGATGCCACAGGAACGTTCCTGGTGTTCGCTTAGCTTAGTGCGTATGGGGGCTTGACAAGAAATACCATATCTACCGTAAGGCCTTGTATGATGCCACGGGCGCGGGCATTGCCCGCAGTGACGGTCGTCCCACCACATTGTGCGACTTACCGGCTGGTTACGGATAAGCTTGATGCGTATGGGGCGTTAAGCCAAAAGCCCCGAGACCAGACAGAACCTGCCGTCTCGCTCCCCCTGATTTTAACCCTGCTAATTTAGCCGGCCTTGTTGGGCTGACCACTGGCACGCGGCTGAATAACCTGTCGGCTGACGACCTCTACCAGACGCACCAGCAGATTGCGCGGCAGCAGGCGGGGCAACAAGTTGGCCTGGACATAATTCATCGCCCCTGGAATAACATAGTGCCGACCGCGCTCGAAGGCTTTCAGGCCGGCCTCTACCACCTGCTGCGGGGTAGCGGCTTTGGTCTTGAAATCAACCTCGGCTACCTCGGCAAACTGGGTGGCTACCGGACCTGGACACAGGGCAAATATCCGCACGCCTCGTTTGCGATATTCTTCGTAAAGGGCTTCGCTAAAAGACAACACAAAGGCTTTGGTCGCGCCATAAACCGCCTGACGCGGCAGGGATAGGAAAGCGCCGGTCGAGGCCACGTTGAGGATCGCCCCGTCGCCCTTCGCCAGCATTGCGGGCAGGAAGGCGTGGGTCATATCAACCAGGCTCGCCACGTTGACCGCGATTTCTTCCTGCTCTTTGGCCGCCGGGATCGTGTCAAAGCCGCCGAAAGTCGAGAAACCAGCGTTGTTAACCAGCATATCAATCGGCAGGTTCTGGCGTTGGGTGGCCTCGTAAACCGTCTTGGCCGACCCCGTCTGGCTTAAATCCGCCCCGATCACGACTACCTCGACCCCGTGAGCCAGCTTCAACTCGTCGGCCAGCTTCCTCATTTTGTCCTCCGACCGGGCCACCAACACCAGGTTCATCCCGCGCTGGGCTAACGCCTGAGCGAAAGACGCCCCAATTCCGCTCGATGCGCCGGTGACGAGGGCGCGTTTACCTTTGTAATCGTACATTCTGATTTGCTCCTTTTTGACTTTAACTTTGGGTAATTCAAATTAGACCCGGCTCATCGCCGACTCCCATTCAATCCAGCCCGGCCCGCCCACCTGTTACGACACGAACCGGCTTAGCCCTTTAATCAGCGTGTCTACCGCTAGTTGATACGTTTGACGCCGACTTGAAGGATCAGCATCGTCGAAATAACCGTCCAGTTCGAGGCTGGTCGCGCCATGAAGGGTCGCCCAGACGATTTTAGCCGACGTCTTCACGTCTGCTGGCCTCAAAAGCCCAGCCTCCATCGCGCGTTGCACGAAGCCTTCCAACAGCGCAAAACCGCTCATTGCCGCCTCGATACTGTTGGCCGAGGGTGTAAAACCGGCCACCGACCGGCCAAACAACACGGCAAAGTAAGTCGGATCGGCCAGGGCATTCTCCCGGTACGCCAGAGCTACCTTTACTAGGTCGGCGACGGGGTCGTCGCTGAGCGGCACCGCCTCCAAATTACGGCGCAACCGTTCAAAACCCTCGACGTACAACTGCTCTAACAACCCTTCTTTATTACCAAACAGGGTATATAACACTTTCGTCGAAGCGGCCACTTCCTGCGACACCCGGCGCATCGTCAGAGCTTCCAACCCTTCGCTCACCAGCACCCGACTGGCGGCGTCCAGTAAACCCCGCCGCAACGCCTCCCGGTTTTGACTCTTAGCCTCTTGATAATTCGTTACCATAGTTCCCCTGATAACACCATTGCTACTAATAACGTTGTTACCTATAGCACCATTGTATCACACATCCTCGACTTTGTCCATTTATGAGTGGCTGAACGCATGTTCTTATTTTCTATCAAAAGCTCTCATTCCGCATCCTAATGCGGTAAATCGATGAATGTGGGTGACCAGTTGCAAGGCGATTCCTTTTTCGTGATGTCCCCAAAACGAGATGATATGCAGTAATTCATCTCTGGCCTCGTTCGACAAGTCGATTTAGGTCATTCCAACGCCTTATTCGCTCAGGGCCAAAATGGACAAAGTCGAGCTAAGAAATGCAATACCCTTTTTAACAACAAAACAAAGAGCGGCCCATACAGGCCGCTCTTTGTTTTGGACTGATCAAGGAGCGCACTAAAAACCCGGGGGTATGGCAGCGTCACTGCCAGGAGAGCACCTGTCAGGGGTAGGCACTCCGGCAGGTGCTCTCACGCTTCCGATGGGTTGAGACGCTGGTGGGTTGTCTTTTGACTATGGAGTCCTTCGTTCCCGGGTGCGATTCCACTCAGTACATTTGTGTTCCCCCCGGGTTTTTAGTGCTCTCGAATGTCGTATCAACAGCGGAACAAACGGCAAGTGCCACAGCCATGGCACAAGATGATCGCAAGCAGCCGAGCCACAGTAACATCACTGGAAGAACTCAACGATCACCTAGCCGATGTGCCGGATAGCGGCTGGTTTGAGCAGGAGTTTTTGCCCCAGTTGCGCCGTATCATTCGGGAAGAAGTACAGCGGGCCATCCATCCTATGCAGATCGCAACGTACTCTGCTAGTGATAGCCAAGGGATCAACGTCGATACTGCAATGATGCCTGTACCAGATGAGCCACCGCACCAATAATCACGCCGCACGTATGTTCTTTGGGCCCCTGGCGCTATGCTAGGGGCTACATTGTGCTCTCATAGTTGTTCCTCCTTGCGTTGCCTCCGGTTACGTTCACGCCGTTGCAGATTGATGCGTACCTTCACATCAGGCAGCGATTGATACGCTTTCGTACGCGCGATGATGACGTCCCGATTGAGAACATACCTCATATGCAGATAACACGGGATGCAGCAGGGCGCTCCAGTCAATGGACAATGTCGAGTAGCAACAGCGCTGCACGTACAGAGCGTGCCTGGGGGATGTGACGATATTCACGACTCAAGACTCCTCCTCCTTGCACCGTCCTGGCTTCCGCTAGGGTGGTGCATTACCTCATTATGTTAGACTCGGTAGGACTGTTGGCGGTTGCGCATCCATACGAGCAATGGTATCGTAGCAGTAGGAGACCCATGAAAGACCTGGACTGGGTAGGCTCGTCGCGTGATGATGTTTCACAGTTCCCTGACGTAGCTAAGAAGAAAATTGGGTATGCACTGCGAGCAGCACAACAAGGGCTCAAACCAGACGATGCAAAGCCGCTCCGTGGGTTTGGCAATGCGCAAGTGTTGCAAATTACGGCGAACGTTCGCACGGACACATATCGCACAGTCTATACCGTCCAGTTCAGCGATGTGATCTATGTTCTCCATGCGTTTCAAAAGAAGTCAACACGCGGGATTGCCACGCCGAAAGTAGAGCTCGACTTACTTAATCAACGGTTACAAGAAGCACAAGTATTGCACCGTCGACGAGGAGGGAAATGATGCAGCAAGACATAAAACATACACCAAGTAGCGGCAATGTGTTTGCGGATATAGGGCTGCCAGATGCTGATGCACTCCTTGTGGATGCGGATCGTAGGATTGCACAGCGGCTGCAACGTGAGCAACAACGTACAGGGGCTCGGTCTGTGCTGCGGCGACTCCTACAAAATATCTTTCATCCATATCGCATGTATCGGCGACGTCACACTGGCTAATCACGTCCCAACGTTGCATTCGTAGCACCGTCCTGGCTTACGCTGGGACGGTGCTGTTGTTTGCTCTTTCGGATGCGGAGCCAGAGGTGTGACGTGTCGATGTGAGAGCAGGAGCAGGATGAGCGGCAAAGAACCTGACCATGAGTAAACCTAAACTTGAGTTAACCTGAGTAGACCTAGACCTGGACCTATACCGCGCCACTCATCCTGCCGCAAAAGTATATGCAAGCGATGTGCCATGAGGAAGGGTGAGGCAGTGCCCCTAGTCACCTTGGCCAGGGGCATTTTGCTGCCTGTAGTATCCTTGGGTAACTTGCTAAGAGGGTATGTATGACCACCAGAGGAGAGAATGCAGCAACGCCTATCGTCAAAGGCGGCTGGCTGTATACCGACGCAGCGTCAGTCCAGCTCGACACACCTGCATGGATCGCCTGGTTGAAAGGGCACACGACGTTCTATCTTGAAGCACCAGAGGGAACCTTCACCGCACGCCAGGAGAAGCGCTGGGACGGCCAGTTCTGGTATGCCTATCGCAGACATCAGGGCAAGCTCCATAAAGCCTACCTGGGCAAAGCCGAGGATATCACCAAAGAGCGGTTACTGAGTGTCGCCAGTAAGCTCACAGCCAAGGCCGGAGCCTAGGTTTATACGTCGGAGCAGCCTGCGCACAGTGTACCGCATTGGGATGGGCTGAACGGTGTGGGACGCAGTAATCAGGTGAATGATCGGTTAAATGCTCGGGTGAATGATCGGGTAGCCCGCTGGATCGCGCTGGAATACAGCGTTCTTTGCTGTATTTGGAGTGGTCATACAGCAAGTTGTTAGCTCGCCAGTACGATGTGCATCTGAGCACTGCAATGCTGACAGAGCCGGCCGCCCGCGCTGATCAGCGCAGAGAATCAGTGCACCCGCCTCGATATGCCAAGGCGGGTGCTCGTCGTCTCGTGCTAAGGTTGCATGTGCCCTGCGGCTGTCGAGATTAGAAGGTGAGACTCCCGCTCCACTGGTCACTGTACTGCCCATTCCCAGATAGCAGATGGAGCTGCAGGGTGCCCTTCACTGTACCCTGCCCACGCGCATTGCTAAACGCACCCGTCCCTCCCACAATGCGATAGTTCAGCGTGAATGGC
>JACDGP010000189.1 GCA_013821605.1 Herpetosiphonaceae bacterium | reverse complement strand
CTGCCACTCACATCAGAAATTGGCGCGACGCCAGGGTTGCTACTTCTCCAGGTGACGCTGCTGCTGATGTCCTGGGTGCGTCCGTCCGAGTAGGTGCCAGTGGCAATATATTGCCGGGTTGTGCCAGCGGAAATGGAGGCATTGGGGGGCGTAAGAGCGATGGATGTGAGTGTGGCGGCCGTCACAATCAGGGAAGTCGTTCCCGATACACTGCCAGAGGTGGCCGCGATAGTCGTAATGCCGGTTTTGACCCCAGTGGCGAGACCGGTGCTCGAAATCGTGGCGACGGTGGTATTGCCGCTGCTCCAGGTGACGCTGCTGCTGATGTCCTGGGTGCGGCCATCCGAGTAGGTGCCGGTGGCCACAAATTGCTGCGTTGTGCCCTTCGCGATAGTGGGGTTGGCGGGTGTTACCGCGATGCTGACAAGGGTGGCAGTGGTAACGGTAAGCGTCGTGGTGCCGTTGATGCCACTTGTGGTATCGGTAGCGGTGATAGTTGTAGTACCTGCGGCCACGGCGGTCGCGAGACCGGTGCTCGAAATCGTGGCAACAGTGGTGTCACTACTACTCCAGGTGACGCTGCTGCTGATGTCCTGGGTGCTACCGTCCGAGTAGTGCCCGATAGCAACGAACTGCTGGGTTACCCCAATCGGAATGCTAGGATTGGTGGGTGCCAGGGTGATGGAGGTGAGCGTTGCAGCTGTTACCTCCAGCGTCGTACTTCCCGACACACTGCCGGAGGTAGCTGTGATGGTGGTGCTGCCAGTGTTAACAGCGGTTGCCAAGCCACTGCTCGAAATGGTCGCAACACCGATGCTACTTGAACTCCACTGCACACTACCCGTCAAATCCTGGGTGCTGCCATCAGAGAAGGTGCCGGTGGCTGTGAACTGCTGCGTCGTACCCTTCACAATGCTCGGGTTGGCCGGCGTTACCGTAATAGAGGTAAGAACGAGGGGGGACACCGTTAAGGTAGTGTTCCCTGACACAACCCCCGTCCCGGGGTCAAAACTGGCCGTGATGGTGGTACTGCCGCTGTTGAGAGCAGTCGCGAGGCCACTGCTCGAAATCGTGGCGACGGTCGTATCACTACTCGTCCATGTGGCGCTGTTCGTGAAGTCCTGGGTACTGCCGTCAGAGTAGTTCCCAGTGGCCGTGAACTGCTGCGTGATGCCTACCACAATACTCGAATCGGCGGGCGTTACTGTAATGGACGTGAGGGTGCCGGGGTCCAAGGGCTTCGTGCTCTGCGGGCGCGGCTGGCCTATCGTCCCCAAAGATGGATGAACGGCGGACTGCGCAGTGGGGGCGGCATAGGAAGCTATGGCACATGGCCACATGAGCAACAGCAGCGTTAGAAGTGTCAGCAGGACGGCTGCGCGCCGCGAACGTGCGCGTGACGACCGAGTTGGTCGAATGAACGAGGAACGGTATTCGGGCAGACTGCGCGATGACATGCTTGATCTTCTCCTCGGTTGATTTCTGTGACGATTGGCCCAACGAGGGCGACGTGGTAGGCCCCATTCAGTACATCTGCCCTGAATGGGAAAAGAGCCCACGACAGAAATGCGGGGCCTTGCTGAGTACG
This sequence comes from Herpetosiphonaceae bacterium, assembly GCA_013821605.1. GTDB lineage: Bacteria > Chloroflexota > Chloroflexia > Chloroflexales > Kallotenuaceae > JACDGP01. The sequence goes on along the minus strand of JACDGP010000189.1, from coordinate 6,530 downwards.
GCGGAGTATACCAATGTTTGGGCAGTTATGCAACAAAGCAATCGTGTATACTGCGATTTATAGTTATGCCGACATCACCTGCTGCCAGTGCAGCCGTCCCAGTAACTCCGGAAGGAACGCCGTCTATCCAGTCGACGCTCGTCCTCGATTCCCGCGCTCAAGCTGTCGATCTCGTGAGTCCCGCGCTGGCTTTGTGTAAACGCTTTTACATCTACACCCCTCCCCACTATGGTGCTACTACCGACCGCTTGCCGGTCGTGTATCTTTTCCGTGGTCATGAGCGTGAGTGGATTAATGCGCACGAGGACCCATCGCGTCAGGGTAAAACAGTGATCGATGTTTATGAAGAGTTGTTGGCCCAGGAGAGCGTCGGGCCAATGCTACTGGTTTTTCCCGGCATATCGTCGGATGATAACCAGTGGAGTGGCATGTTGACGAACGGTCGAGCAGCAAACCTGCCGTGGGTCAAAGGGAAGCTCGGCAGTGGCCGGTGGGAGGACTATTTTCTCAACGATCTCATGCCATATGTTGATAGCTGCTACCGCACGAATCCGCAGGCGCGGGCCGTTGATGGCTTTTCGCTGGGAGGCTTCATGGCCGTTAAGATCGCAGCCCAACATCCCGGACGCTTTCAATCGGTCGGTGCATATGATGGACTATATTTTTGGGATAACCCGCGTGATCCACAGACGATTGCACACAGCGATAGGGTGTTTACCCGCTCGCTGTTTGCGCCGGTCTATGGCGACCCGCCGGATCCAGCCTTCGGTGCGGCCAATAACCCGCTCAACCTCGTGCGCACCGCCGAGCCAGATGCACTACGTCGGCTACAGTGGCTGATCGAATACGGCCCGGAAAGCGCCGAGCCCAATGACTCGAATTATTATCGTGGCAGCCATTTACAGGAACTGCTGGCACAGCGTGGGATCAAGAACGTTGGTGGCCCGATCCCGCACGCACACCATACCTGGGCGGAGGCGGATGCACATATGCGCCGGACGTTTCCGCTCCACTGGCAACGGCTTCATGCACAACTGTAAGCGTGGCGTGATGCTTCGGTGGATGGCTTGGGTAGGGCTGGTGTTACCGCTGTTGGTAGCATGTGGACAAGTGGAGCCGACGCTTACCGCTGCAGCCATTCCGTCTGGCTGGCAGCCTGTGCAACAAAAGGGCTTTACGCTGGCGCTGCCGCCGGCTTGGCAGGTCGTCACGGCCGAGCAGACTGATGTTGGTGGCACACTTGATGGCTTAGGCACTGCTAATCCGCAGCTACGAGCCACGCTGGAGCAGGCCAAGCAGCTCTTTGCCGGTGGCCAGGTGCGGCTAATGGCGTTTGATCTTGACCCCACGCATGCTGCGCCGGGCTTCACCACCAATCTTTCCCTAGGAGCAGTTCCGGCGCAAGGGGCAGCGCTGAAGCAACTGCGAAGTGCGAATGCTGCGCAACTGCGGGCCATGCCCAATTTCGCCAACCTTGCCGACAGCGATAGCAAGGTCGCGGGTCTGGCTGCGGCCGAGTTTGGCTATATGATGCAACTCCAGGATGCCGGAGGTGCGGCGGCACCGCTACGGGTTGACCAGTATCTGTGGCTTTACCAGGACACGCAGTATTTGGCGACGTTTACGACGACACCCAGCCAGTTTGATAGCTTGATGCCAATCTTCCGGCAGATGCTCGACACGCTGCGGATGACGAAGTAGGCCGGGAACAATGTCCACTTGAAGCGGTATGAGAATGGCTGCTACAATGCTTCGTAGATAACGAAGGGGTTCGTGTGGATTGCAACGAAGCGCGGCGATTAATGGCAGCAGGAGTATCACCCGGAACACGTCCCGGACAGCGGCCTGAACTGGGCTTTCACCTCGCAGGCTGCGCCGCCTGTCGCGCCTTTCGTGAACAGCTTGTGACGGTCGCTGCTCCGCCGACGGCAAAAGCGGCGCGGGTGGCAGTCATGGCTGCGCCACCCGAACTGGTGCCACAGCCGGAAGTTCGGGTGGCACCCCGCAGTCGGGTGGTGTGGCTGCTGCCGGTTGTTGTACTGCTGATCGTGCTCGCGCTGGGGTGGTATTGGGGCGTGCCGCTAGTGCGTGCCTGGAGTAATCTGCAGATGATGAGCGCGGACGGCCAAGGGGGAGGTGTTACACTACCGGCCCGCACTACACGCGTGCGACCGACACCGCAGGGTTTGGTCGCGGCCAGGCTGCGCGCTACACCCTCCGCCACCGTGACGCGGGTGGTGGCGACAACGACTGCGACGTCCACCAGTGCCGCCATGACACGCACGACCCTAACAACGCCGACAGCGTCACCAAGTGCCACGCCAACCGCGATTGCATCGCCCACCGCCACGGTTACCCCTACCATCCAACCATCGCCGACAATCGCGGTCCCTGCAGGTATGACCGTGCTCCTGATGGGAATTGATGCTCGTCCGAACGAGGGCATGCTGGCCCGCACCGACTCGATGATCTTGGTGCGACTCGATCCACAACAGCACGTCGTGGCCTTGATGTCGCTGCCCCGTGATCTATGGGTTTCAATTCCCGGTGGTGGTGAAGGCAAGATCAACGCGGCCTTTTATTTGGGCGAAGCAGCCAGAGCCGGCGGTGGTCCCGCGCTGGCCCGCCAAACGGTGAGTACGCTGCTGGGCATCCCGATCACTAACCATGTGGTAGTTGACTTTCGTGGTTTTCGTGGTTTGATAGATATCATAGGTGGCATAACGGTCGATGTTCCAAGCGAACTCTACGACCCGCAGTTTCCCACCGAGGATTATGGCTATATGACGGCGCACTTTATGCGCGGGCCGCAACATATGAATGGCGACCAAGCTCTGATCTATAGTCGCGTCCGCCATCCGGACTCGGATTTTCAGCGCATGCGGCGGCAACAACAGGTACTGGTCGCGGTTGGGGAGGCCCTGCGGCAGCAAGGGGCATTGACGACGTTGCACCACGCCGATGAGCTCACCGCCGCGCTGGCCGGATATGTCCATACCGATCTCGCACCGGAGGCTGCTGCTAGCATGTTGTGGAGCCTCCGCGATACCAACCCGCAGCAGATCCAGCACATCGCCGTCGATACGGCTTACCTGACGCAGACTAACATCGGTGGGGCGTATGCGCTGGTTGGCAGTTCTGATCTGTTCCACCATCTAGGTGCTGCCTTCCTCCAGGGAAGACAACCATAAGGCAACGCATATGGCGTCACATCGACCATCACTCCCACAGCCGAGTACCTCACCTGCTACCGAACAGCCGACCAGGTTTTTCGCAACGATGATCTTGTGCTCGGCTTCGCCCTTAATCATCGCGCTCCTGTTGCCCGAGCCATTACGGGGGGCGTTCTTGCTCCTTGGCGAGTTCATGTTGGCCTTTGTCTTCTTTTTCGGCCTGGCGCTGCTGCTCCATGGCATCAGCGTAGTATGGCACATCGTGCGACCGCAGCACCACGAGGAGCGGCTGCTGTGCCCGGCCTGTCATACCTATGAGCAGGGGCGTTTGCGCTTTAATGTGGTCCGCATCGCTCCAGCAATCTACCGGATTCACTGTGCCGAGTGCGGCGAGCGCTGGGTCGAGCGCCGGTAAGCGATCCTTCGCGGCTGCATAGAAAAGGGCCGGCTCGCTGAGCCGGCCCTCGACGTCGTCCTGCTGTGGCTTACTCGCTGTCGTACAGCGGCGTGCTGAGATAGCGCTCGCCGTTCGAAGCCGAGATAAAGACGATCATTTTGCCTTTGTTTTCAGGCCGGCAACCAACCTGCAAGGCAGCGTACGCCGCAGCACCACTTGAAATGCCCACCAACAAGCCACCACGTCCAAAGCGGCGCGCTGTGGCATAGGCATCCTCGTTGGAGACCTGAACGACCTCGTCATAGCTGCTGGTGTTGAGCACCTTGGGAACGAAGCCCGCGCCAATGCCTTGAATCTTATGCGGTCCGGGCTTGCCACCGGAAAGAATCGCGGAGGCCGTCGGCTCGACCGCGACGACGTGAAATGAGGGCTTGCGCGACTTGATGACCTCGCTCACACCGGTAATCGTGCCACCGGTGCCAATGCCTGCCACCAGGATATCGATCTGACCATCAGTATCTTCCCAAAGCTCCTCGGCGGTCGTGCGGCGATGAACTTCGGGGTTGGCCGGGTTGTTGAACTGTTGCGGGATGAAGCCATTGGGATGCTCGGCCAGCAGGGCCTCGGCCTGACGAATCGCGCCATTCATGCCTTCCGTGCCGGGGGTCAGTACCAGCTCAGCACCATAGGCTTTAAGTAGCTTACGCCGCTCCATGCTCATCGTCTCGGGCATCGTCAGGATCAGATGGTAGCCTTTGGCGGCGGCAACCAGCGCCAGGCCAATGCCGGTGTTGCCACTGGTCGGTTCGATCAGCACCGTTTCACCCGGCTTGATCTTGCCTTCGCGCTCGGCGGCTTCGATCATCGCCAGCCCGATGCGGTCTTTGACCGAACCGCCCGGATTAAAGAACTCGAGCTTAGCCAGGATCGTCGCCTCGGTGTCGTTCAAGCTGCCAATGTCAACGAGCGGCGTGTGGCCGATGGTGTCGGTAATGCTTTTAAAGATTCTTGACATACAATATCACCTTTTGTCTCATATATGGTAGCACGAAGATAGCAGGGTTTCAATAGCTATGGAGATTGTGCCATGGATGTGATCATGTCGCGAATGGCGCATACAGCGGGGGCTGGTCTGCATTGCTAGCAATGGGAATTCTTGACCTTAACGCTTCCGCATTGGAATGCGCTATTCCGTGATTTGGGAGCAATGGGGAACAATGCCCCACGCTTGCTAACACATTGCTTAGGGCACAAAAAAGCAATAGAAAAGCAATGCAAGAACAATGATTTAACAATCTTTGTGGAGGCGTGTCGCCGGCAGAACGCGCCATGAAAATCACCCCCTCGCTCTTGTCGTACTCGTCGTCATGCGGTATCGTTTCCCCACGCACTGGTTGAGGACGGTCTTGTATGGTGCTGTGAGCCTGTCTAACAATCTGTCCCCGGACCCCAGCGGAAGAACGCCCTGTCGCTCCTTCGGGAAGCACGTATACCAATGTCGCATCATCACGGGGTCCCACCAGTCGCGTTTCCACACGGAGGTGCAATGATGGAGATTGTGTTCCCCAATTGTGCTGGCATCGACGTCCACAAAACCTTTCTCATGGTTTGTCGTGTCCATCGCGACGACCATGGCCGCGTCCACCGCGAGACCCGCTCCTTTGGCACCATGACCCCCGACCTCCACAGCTTGCGCAGCTGGTTGCTCGAGGTCGGCTGTACCCATCTGGTCATGGAAAGCACCGGCATCTACTGGCTGCCGATCTATAACCTGCTGGAAGATCACTTCCAGGTCTGGATCGTCAACGCCCAGCATATCAAACGCGTCCCAGGACGAAAAACGGATGTCAAGTTGCGACACGAAGTCGCGTTTGTAGCTGTTGAGACTGCGTGAGCTGGACTCAACCTGGTGTTCTGCCACCAGTACCCTACGTTGGCGTATGGTAGAAGCAATTCGACCGTACGAAGCCCAGTGGACAATGTACCCTCGTCACGACGACGGTAGGCAACCTGTGAAGGGAGACTACAACTGCGAGCATCACGGCAGTTGGGGGCTAGGGTTGATGGTTCGGGCTAACAGATGTGAACCGCTGCTAAACGTCGTTACGGTTGACAAGCCAAAGATGCTGACAGGCTTGAACCAAAAGGTACGTGACCGGCACAGGTGCTCTTCACTCACCTGTCGCAGACATGCAGGTCACCGGCGAACAGGCGGAGCCCACCCCATCGCGGTACAGACGTGGAACGTGGTAAGCCCGTAGCTCTCCCGAATGGGACAGCCCACCGCAAGGTGCGCTTACGGAGGTGCGGGTAGATGAGGATGGAAAAAGCGAAGGCCACCCCGTAATCGGGTGGATAGCGGTTGGAAGATTACCGCACACGAAAGTGGGCTGACTTCCATCTGGTCTCTCAGCACGAGAAAGATTGACCAAGCGGTTTAGGAGGCAAGGCAGATGATGGCAACACCCATGCGGAACGCGCAGTGCGAACCACAGGTTGCTGGTGCAGCTTCCCACGACGCGGCAGACTGGCAGACCATCAACTGGTCCAAAGCGCAGCGCATCGTGCGCCGACTCCAAGCGCGTATCGTGCAGGCAACTCAGGCGGGGCGGTGGGGCAAAGTCAAGGCCTTGCAACGCCTCCTCACCCACTCGTACAGCGGCAAAGTCGTGGCCGTGCGGCGAGTGACAGAAAACCACGGCAACCGCACACCGGGTGTGGACCGGGAAACCTGGAACACACCTGCGAAGAAGGCAACGGCAGTACAGCGTCTCCGGCAACGGGGCTACCACCCCCAACCGCTCCGACGGGTGTACATCGCGAAACGCACCGGCACCAAACGAGGTATTGTCACGTTAAGTCAGGGTCAGAGCTGGGGTCGAACGAAATCAGGAAAAAAGGTACAAGATCTGCTCTCTTCCGCCACTTTATGCTGCCAGTTGGACCCCAGTGATCTCGTT
>JACDGP010000049.1 GCA_013821605.1 Herpetosiphonaceae bacterium | reverse complement strand
ATCTTCAACCGCTCACACTACGAAGATGTGCTGATCGTGCGGGTCAAGCAGATCGTGGGTGAAGAGGTATGGCGGGAGCGCTACCAACTCATCAACGAGTTTGAGCATATGCTCACGCTCAACCATATCACGGTGCTGAAGTTCTTCCTGTATATCTCAAAGGACGAACAAAAAAAGCGGCTCGAAAGCCGGCTTGAAGACCCATCCAAGCATTGGAAGTTTTCGAGCAACGATCTCAAGGAGCGGGCCTACTGGGATAACTATATGGAGGCCTTCGAGGACGCGATCAATAATTGCTCAACCGCATACGCTCCATGGTACGTCGTGCCAGCCAACCATAAGTGGTATCGCAATCTAGTAATTGCGCGCACAATTGCCGATACGCTGGAAGTAATGAACCCACAGTATCCAGCGGCTGAAAAGGGGCTCGATAAGATCAAGATCGATGACTAACACCCGAACCACATTTTCCTCTAACTAGGGACCCTGCATCGCACCGTGCTACAATTGTGTAGACAAGAGGTGGGACGGTGCTCAAGCGAATTGATCACATCGGGATTGCGGTCAACGATTTAGAACGGGCCACAGCTTTTTATGGCGCGACCTACGGTGTTACAGCGTGGGAGCGCATCGAAATTCCCGAACGGTATATGGCTGTTGCCGTGACCAGAATCGGTGATATATCCCTGGAACTAATCACCCCGACTGACCCCCAGGCGGCCTTTGCCAATTATCTTGCCGAGCATGGCGAAGGGGTTCACCACATTGCCTATGAAGTGGATGACATCGAAGCTTCTCTTCATACATTAGAAGGCCGAGGTATTCGCTTAGTTGACGCACATGGACGACCGGGTATTCACCATACCTGTGTCGCCTTTTTGCATCCTAAAGCTACGATGGGAGTCCTAACTGAACTCGTACAACTACCAACGAATGTACATGCAAGCGAGACATACTGAGGTTGGCAGAGTGTTCAAGTCTGCAACGAGGTGAGATTAAAGATGGCAACCATGGATGTAACTGCAACCGAACAGGCGACCGGCGAACAGCGGTTGAAGATGACCTACGAGGAGTTTTTGCGCTTCGGGACTGATACTACCCATGCGGAATGGGTCGATGGGGAGGTAACAGTTTTTATGCCACCGAACGACCGCCATCAAGATCTTCTCCGCTTTTTGGCCAACTTAATCGATACGTTCGTTCAGATCTTGGGCCTAGGTAAAACGCGTTTCGCACCGTATGAGATGCGCGTCGGTCTGCGAGGGTCGGGGCGCGAACCAGATTTCTTGTTTATCGCGACTACTCATCTTGATCGCCTAACAGCCAAGCGGTTAGAAGGTCCGGCAGATCTGGTCATCGAAGTTATCTCAGATGATAGCGTGCATCGCGACCGCGTGGACAAGTACGACGAATACGAAGCGGTGGGCGTCCAGGAATATTGGATCATCGACCCCCGGCCCAATCGCAACCGAGCTTCTTTTTATCAATTGAACGGGGAAGGGCGCTATCAAGAGATCCTCGCAGATGAGAGTGGGCGGTACCACTCAAGGGTACTTCCCGACTTTTTTTTGGTCGTTGACTGGTTATGGCAAACAGAGCTACCTATGACGCTCCAAGCACTCGGCGAAATTGTTGGCCCCGACAAACTAGGGGCGAGGTGACGATGCAATCAACGCAATCCGAGCACGAAACGAAGCTGATCTATCGCGCTGATGATGTGGGTGCGCCGCCGCCGGATCCCGGACAGTTTCCATACACCCGTGGCATTTACCCCACGATGTATCGTGGGCGGCTCTGGACAATGCGCCAGTATGCGGGTTTTTCATCAGCGCGCGAAACCAATGAGCGCTTCCGCTTCCTGCTCAAGCAGGGACAGATGGGCTTGAGCGTGGCCTTCGACCTACCGACACAGCTCGGCCTCGACTCCGATGACCCACGCGCGGAAGGCGAAGTGGGTAAAGTTGGCGTCGCGATCGATACGGTCGAGGATATGGCCGTTTTGCTTGACAGCATTCCACTCGACAAGGTTTCGACCTCAATGACGATTAATGCCCCGGCTGCGATCCTGCTGCTGATGTATGAACTGGTCGGCGAGCGGCAGGGTGTGCCGTCGGCAGAACTCACCGGGACGATTCAGAACGATATTTTGAAAGAATACTCGGCACGCGGCACGTATATCTTCCCGCCACGCCCCTCAATGCGGTTAGTCACCGATACCTTTGCCTATTGTGAGCAGCACATCCCCAAGTGGAATACGATCAGCATCTCGGGCTATCATATTCGTGAAGCTGGCTCGACAGCGGCTCAGGAGCTGGCGTTTACCTTGGCCGATGGCATTGCGTATGTCGAAGCTGCGCTGAGTGCTGGGCTTAATATCGACGATTTCGCGCCGCGCTTGTCCTTTTTCTTTAATGCCCACAGCAACTTTTTCGAGGAGATTGCCAAGTTTCGTGCAGCCCGCCGTATGTGGGCACAACTGATGCGAGATCGGTGGCACGCCCGTGATCCACGCTCGTGGCAGCTACGTTTTCATACCCAGACCGCAGGCTCGACCCTGACCTCACAACAACCCATCAATAATGTGGTCCGCACGACCATCGAGGCACTGGCAGCCGTCCTGGGCGGTACCCAATCCTTGCATACCAATGGCTTTGATGAAGCACTGGGACTGCCAACGACCGAAGCGGCCACCTTGGCACTTCGCACACAGCAAATTATTGCCTATGAGAGCGGCGTCGTTGATGTCGCGGACCCTTTGGGTGGCTCGTACTTGGTCGAAGCGTTGACAGATCAACTCGAACGCCAAGCACAAACCTTGATCGAACAGATTTCGGAGGCCGGGGGGGCCGTCAAAGCACTCGAAGATGGTATGATTCAGGGCATGATTGCGGACGCTGCATACGAAGTCCAGCAGCAGATTGAGGCCGGGACGCAAGTCATTGTAGGCGTCAATCGCTGGGGTGGTGACGTAGCAAGCGTTCCGGTGTTTGTGCCTAATGAAGCGGTAGCCCAGGACCAGCACGCGGCATTGGAGCGCAGCCGCGCTCAACGGGATGCAGCAGCCGTCGATGCAGCATTGGAAGATGTGCGGCGGGCGGCTGATGGTAGCGCGAATCTGCTCCTTCCCATGCGCGAGGCGCTACGCTGCCAAGCTAGTATCGGTGAGGTATGTGGCGTACTGCGCCAGGCGTGGGGTGAATATCACCCAGCAGTCGCGATCTAACGCTGCAGGCTGAGCCGACAATAGTGAAACGCCGGCTCATCCCGTTGCTGTTAGTCATCGCCCTAGGGCTGGTCGCGCTCTGGAACCCGCCGCTGGACTGGCTCGCACATACCGGCAGTTGGCTGATGGTTGCGGCGGCGCTCGCCCTGGCGTGGGCAGTTAGGCAATATCGCAGTAGGTAGTTTTTTTTACGATGAGGGGATCAATCTTGACGCACGCACCACTTGACCTTTCCGGCTATCGCGCGCATTTTCCGGCGCTCCAGATGTCAATCGGCGAGCGACCCCAGATCTTTTTCGATAACCCCGGTGGCACCCAGGTGCCGCAGTCGGTCGCTGACGCGATGAGCAGCTACTTACTAACGGCCAATGCCAATATTCATGGCGCATTCGCAACCTCGCAGCGTACCGATCAGATCATCAGCCAGGCGCATACAGCTATGGCCGATCTCCTGAATGCGCCGGAGCCGGGCGAGATCATTTTCGGGCAGAATATGACATCGCTGACCTTCGCACTGTCGCGCTCGTTAGGGCGGGAACTGGGTGCAGGCGATGAGATCGTGGTCACGCGACTTGATCATGATGGCAACATTGCACCCTGGCTCCAGCTACAAGAGCGCGGCGTCACCATACGCTGGACTGACATCGATTCCGAAGACTGCACGCTCGACTACGATCACATGGGGAGTTTGATCGGTCCACGGACGAAGCTCGTCGCCGTGGGTATGGCCAGCAATGCCGTCGGCACAATCAACGATATACGACCAGTCGTCGCGATGGCCCGTAGTGTGGGCGCGCTGGTGTTTGTCGATGCGGTCCAGGCCGTACCCCATATTCCCGTAGATGTTCAAGCACTCGGCTGCGACTTCCTGGTATGCTCGGCCTATAAATTCTTTGGCCCGCACCAGGGGATCCTGTGGGGAAAACGCGCGCTCTTGGAACAGCTCCATGCCTATAAGGTACGCCCCGCGTCTGACGAGTTACCGGGCAAATGGGAAACGGGCACGCAGTCACATGAGGGGCAAGCCGGTACGCTGGCTGCCGTCACCTACTTGCAACAACTGGGACGTGAGCAGCTTGACCGCTATATGGACGATTTAGGCTCTTTGAGCGACCGGCGACGTGACCTGCGGGCAGCAATGCTCACAATTCGAGAGTACGAGCAGCAACTATCCCGGCATATGCTGCAGCGGTTAAAGCAACTGCCGTCATTGCGGCTCTATGGTATTGGGGATCCTGAGCGGGTGGCCGAACGTGTTCCAACCTTTGCGGTGGTCAACCAACATGCAAACGCGCGTAAACTTGCGCAGTTACTGGCCGACCATGGCATCGCCACCTGGTCCGGCAATTATTACGCCCTGGCGTTGGTTGAGCGACTTGGCCAAGCCGAAGAAGGCATGTTGCGCATCGGACTGGCACACTACAATACGGAGGAAGAGATCGACCGCTGTTGCGATCTCTTAGAGCAGGCGACGAGTTGAGTCGACCAGTGCAGGAAGATCGTGCTACGCCACGATCACGGCAGGAAGCTGCTGAACTAGAGTGCCCAACCTGCGGACAACCGTTTACAGCCGAGGTTTGGCTGGTCATTGATAAGCGTGAACGGCCCGATCTCGTCCACACGTTGCTTGATGGCGAACTGAATGTCATGTGCTGTCCTCATTGTGGCGCGGAAGGCGGCATCAACCATCCGATGCTGTACCATGATGCTGAACGGGAACAACTGCTGTGTGCGATGCCCCTCACGATCCAGAGCGCCGATGCTGCGCGTGAACTGGTCGGAGAGTTGTTGCAGAGCTTGGTCGCTGCATTGCCAGCGAAGGAGCGTAAGCCATACCTGGCCGAAGTCGAAGTGGTGCCGGAGCTTGATGGCTTACGCGCAGCCTTGATTGAGCAGGCGATCAGTGCCGACGCGGTCATCGAGGATCGGATGGTCGCACTGGCGGTGGGCGAACTGTTGAATGTGACCGGCGAACTCACGTTTGGGCGGGTCATGGCCGAACATCGCAAGCTGCTCCTGAGCGACCGAGCAGAGGTAGCGTTGGACGACATCGCGCAGGGCGCGCGCGCGACTGGGGATCGTGAACTGCGACGTAGAGCGCAGGAGGCGAAAGCCGTACTGTCACGCTTTCGCAGCACGCTCCACGCTCGGCAAGTGGCGCTCGCGGTCCTACTAGACGATCTAGCACCCTTATCCGATGCGGAAGTGGCGGTTGTGCCCGCGCTACACACAATGCTTGAGGCTGTTGATCCGCAAGAGGTGTACGCTGCACGCATCGCCGTTGCCCCGGAGCAACGTCCGAGCCTGGATGCGCTCATTGAGCGGTTAGCACAACAAGCCGCAGCCGAGCACCAGCCAGAGGCGCTCGCATTCCTGTATAATCTCCAACTGTTGCCGCAGCAATAGCCGCAATGCATCTATAATCCTACCTATGCTTTCTTTTGCTGAACCATTACAATTGGAGTGTCCACGTTGTCACGCGCCATTGGAGGCCGAAACGTGGATTACTGTCGATGCCGAGGAGCGGCCCGACCTCGTCGCGCGCATCCTTGATGGCTCCTTGCATACCATTGAGTGTCCAACGTGCGGGCAAAATGGGGCGGTGCCTGCGCCGCTGCTGTATCACGATGGGCGCAACGAGCGAGTACTCTTCGCAGTACCACCAGATATGGACGAGGAGCAATGGCGGGAGGTAGGCCAAACCCTGCTTTGGTCATTGATCGGCGCATTGCCTGAAGTGCAACGCTTGCCGTACCTAGGCCAAGTTCAGGCCGAACAAGGGCTGGACGGGATCGCGCAGGTGATCACAGCAGAACATCTCACAGGCTCGTCCGAGGAGGCACCAGGCGAGAAGCCGCCAATTGTCCTGGCGGTCGAGGCTATCCTGCAGGCACACACGCCTACTGAGCTACAACAGGCTATGCAGGACCACCCGATCCTCGCATCGCCCCAAGCTATCGCGATTCTGCGCGAGCTTGCACATGCTGCATTTCAACAAGGTGAAGAAGAAGCAGGTAGCGGTTTTAGCCGTGCGGCGGATCTGATCCTCGAACTGCAAGCGCTCAGCCAGCCACAGCGGGCGGAAGACGCTGCCATAGCAGCCGTGCCCGCACCTCCTTCCCACGAAGACCCGCTTGACGAACTCGCCTTTGCGGTGTTGCGAACGCAAAGCGGAGCCGACCTAGCAGCAGTGGTTGATCAGCACCCTGAGTTGCTTGATGAAAACAGTGACATGCTGTTGGAGCAATGGGCGCAGGCAGCACGTGTAGCACAGAAACCCCGGATTGCCGACGGCGTGGACGAACGACGGCGTGCCCTCCAAGCCATGCGCGCCGAATATCAACGACAGCGCGCCGTCTTGGAGGCGGTGGAGGCCTTCCTGGAGGCCGACACAGCCGAAGAGATCGAGGCAACGATTGTTGAGTATGGTGAACTCCTTACTCCTGCAGCCGACGAGCTTCTCGCGCGCCTCGGTGACGGGGCCGAGCCAGAGAGTGCAGCAGTGATAACAGAGCGCCGCGCATGGCTGGCGCAGGTGCGTGCACTGCTGCCGGACCAAGCGCCAGAGGCACAGGCTGAAGGCTAAGGGCAACGTGATATAATGGGCGCATTTGCGGGGAATACGTAGCATGCAAGAACAACGTATCGTCATAACCGGTGTCGGTGCCATCACACCGCTCGGCCTGGATGTTCCCACGCTGTGGGAGGGCATTAAGCACTGTCGTAGCGGCGTAGGACGCATTACGCGCTTCGATACGACGGGCTTCGATGCCCAGATCGCCGCCGAAGTCCAGGGTTTCGATCCGCTTAGCGTACAGGATCGCAAAGAGGCACGCCGCACCGATCGGGTGATTCAATATGCCCTCGGGGCCGCAGATGAGGCACTCCGCAACAGTGAGTTTACGATTAACGCGAGCAATGCCCAGCGTGTCGGTGTCCTGATCGGCAGCGGCTTCGGCGGGGTGGAAACACTCTCTAACGGCTTTGATGCACTACGGCGCGGGCCGGGCCGGGTCTCGCCGTTTATGATTCCGATGATGATCCCGGATATGCCGGCCGGCATGGTTTCGATCCGGACCGGGGCTAAAGGCCCCAACTTCGCGACCGTCTCGGCGTGCGCCACCGGTGGTCATGCAATTGGCGAGGCAGCTTCGATCATCCGACGTGGCGATGCTGATGTCATGATCGCCGGTGGCGCCGAAGCGTCGATCACCCCCATCGCCATCGCGGCCTTTGCCAGTGCGAAAACGTTGAGCACCAATAACGATGATCCTCTCCATGCCTCGCGGCCCTTTGACGCGACCCGTGATGGCTTTGTAATGGGCGAGGGAGCCGGCATCCTGATCCTGGAACGGCTTGACCATGCACTCGAACGTGGTGCGCCGATCCTCGGAGAGTTGGTGGGGTATGGCGCAACCGGCGATGCGCACCATATTACGATGCCTGATGAAATCGGCAGTGGGGCGGCGCAAGCAATGCGACTGGCGATCAAGCAGGCGGGCGTTCAGCCGCAAGATATTGACTATGTCAATGCACATGGCACGTCGACTCCGGCGAATGACCGCTTAGAAACCCTAGCCATCAAGCAGGTCTTTGGTGAGCATGTCACCAAGATGCCGGTCTCGTCGTCGAAGTCACAGTTTGGCCACTTACTTGGGGCGGCCGGGGCCGTGGAAGCGATCATTTCGTTGCTGGCGATCCGTGAAGGGCTGGTGCCGGCTACGATTAACCACTGCGTGCCCGATCCGGCCTGCCAGCTTGATGTCGTGCCCAACGAACCGCGCCACGCCGAACTCAAGCTGGTTGCATCGAACTCATTCGGCTTCGGTGGCCACAACGTCTGCCTGGTGTTTCAGAAGCATAACGAGGCATAGCTCGCTAGCAGGCATGATTGCGTTTGCCCATTGCACGTTGTTCATTCATAATTGGCTGCATGCCAGCCATTGACGCCTTGCTCCGGGCGCTTAACCTCCCGGTCACCGATCAACCATTGCTTGAAACAGCCTTGACGCATCGCTCATATGTTCACGAGCAGTGGGCTGTGGAACTGCAGTCCAACGAGCGGCTCGAATTCCTGGGTGATTCGGTGTTAAACTTCCTGGCCGCGCGCTTTTTATACAACGCGTTTCCGCAACATGGCGAAGGGCAACTCACCTCCCTACGGGCGGCTCTGGTGCGGACGTCAACGCTCGCACGCTGGTCACGAGCGATGGGGCTTGGTGCCTACATCAAGCTCGGCAAAGGCGAAGAACAAAATGGGGGCCGGGATCGCGATCCTTTGCTGGCGGATGTCTTTGAGGCCCTGCTGGCTGCCATCTTTCTGAGTAATGACCTGGAGGTTGCCAACGAATTTTTGCAGCGCTTCTTGCTGAGCGAGGTGCAACGCGTCAGCGAGCAAGGCTTGATCCAGGACGATAAGAGCCGTCTGCAAGAATGGGTACAGGGTCAGCGAAACAAAACACCGCGCTATAAAACGATTACTGTGGAAGGACCTGAACACGAGCGGCGTTTCACTGTCGAAGTATGGGCTGGGGCCTACCGGCTGGGCGTTGGCGAAGGGCCATCGAAGCAGGCTGCAGCGCAGGCTGCCGCCCGTGACGCGCTAGCACAGTTGTCAACGGCTGAGAGTAGCCTGTGAGACTACTGCTTCAGCATTCGCCCATGCTCCTCGATAGTATTGCCGGGCCGCTCAAGGTTCGTTCACAGCCCGTTAGTGAATATCTTGGCAGGACCTAAGCTACAGTCAGCTATACAGAGCTAGGAATAAAGTTATGAGTCGCTTCGACGACATGCGGATTTTCAGTGGCACCGGTAGCCCGGCGCTGGTGGAAGCAATCTGCAACTATATCGGTATTCGGCAGGCTGAGATTGAGATTACCAAGTTTGCCAACGATAATTTATTTGTAAAGCTCGAAGAAAGTGTGCGTGAACAGGATGTCTTTATCGTCCAATCCATGCATACGCCGCTGAGTGACCGCATCATGGAGATGCTGATGGCGATCGATGCCGCAAAGCGCGACTCGGCGGGACGTGTTACGGCAGTCGTGCCTTATTATCCGTATAGCCGCACCGATAAACGTGATCAACCGCGTGTACCAATCACGGCGCGACTATTTGCGGACATGATCGAAGTCGCAGGGGCCGACCGTATTTTGTCACTCGACCTGCACGCTGGCCAAATCCAGGGCTTTTTCCGGATCCCATTCGACGAAATCAGTGCCTTTCATCTGATTAGGGACAAAGTGCGGGAGCTTAACCTGGAAGACGGGATTATTGTCTCGTCGGGCCTCGGCTTTGCCAAACGCGCCCGTAACTTCGCCGAAGCGATCAATCTCCCGTTGGCCCTCGTCGAAACCCGCCATCCTGCCGAGGGAGCACCACTACGCAACCTCCTGGGGAATGTCGAGGGCAAGAGTTGCGTGATCGTTGACGATGAAATCGCTACCGGCGAGACTGTGGTGCGCGTCGCGGAATTACTCCATGAACGCGGCGCACAGAAGGTGGTTGTGGCCTGTGTCCATCCGGTCTTCTGCGAGAAAACGGCGGAACGGCTGCGCAGCAGCCCAATTTCTGGCCTGATCACAACTGACTCGCTTCCCCTACCACCGGGTAGCGAGGTCCCCGGACTGCAGGTCGTATCGATCGCTCCATTGTTGGGCGAGGTGATGCTGCGTATTCACAAAGGCATCTCGGTCGGCGCGATGTTCGCTGATGGCCACCAGCAACTCGGCCGCTGGTAAGCGTCTACATCAGCCAAGAGTAACGAGTAACAAAATGGCGTAGTACGTTTGCACATACTACGCCATTTTGTATGGTGCCGGAGGCGGGACTCGAACCCGCACCCCCTTGCGGAGAAGGGATTTTCGTACCACTATAGCTTTCGCTACCTGCACAGGGGCAGTTTGTGGTCTGGACGATGCCTTGCCCATACATCACAAAGATGCTTAGGGCGGAGCCGTCTCGTCTCTACACGTTACCAGCCCGCACTGGCCTTCGCTCGGCGTTGCCATCAGCCTAGGCTGAGAAGGGTTCACCGACTTTGACTCCATTCACGTCACAGTTTCCGGATGACGTGCTCAAATAGCGCTAAAGTCCCTCGTGTCTGCCATTTCACCACTCCGGCACGGTGGAGAGATGATACCATACCTATCCAATACGTCAACGAGGCGTTGACGTAATCCCTGCAGATTGTTATACTGCTTGCCAATCGAATATACTCATCCTGAGGGGTGGAGGGACCGGCCCTACGAAGCCCCGGCAGCCAGAATAGGTGTCCTTGGACATGTATTTGTTTGGTGCCAATTCCGGCAGACGCAAGTCTGACAGATGAGGTGGCAGTGGTGGCCCCTCACGTACTGTGCAGGGGATTTTTGTTGGACCAAAATTTGTCGAGGCAACTGCATGCAACAGCATACATCATCCCGCTATCTAGCTGAACTTGAGCGCCGGGTCCTGATTTTTGATGGGGCGATGGGGACCAGCCTCGATTTGTTTTCTTTGACCCCGGAGGATTTTGGCGGCGAGGCGACGAATGGGGCACGGGACTATTTGACGTTGACCCGCCCCGACGTTATCGAGCAGATCCATACCTCATTCATGGAGGCGGGCTGTGACGTGCTGGAGACCAACACTTTCCAAGCTACGCGGATGCGGCTTGACGAGTGGGGGCTCGGGGCCAAAACCTATGAGTTGAGTTTTATGGCGGCACAGCTGGCACGCAAGGTGGCGGACCGTTTCCAAGCGCTTGATGGTCGCAATAGGTTTGTTGCAGGCTCGATTGGGCCGACGGGTAAGTTACCCTCATCCGATGATCCGGCGCTGTCCAACACGAGCTTTGCCGAGCTATCGGATACGGTCTATGAGCAGGCGAAGGCGCTGGTCGAAGGTGGTGTCGATCTCCTGCTGATGGAGACGAGCTTTGATGTGCTCGAAGTCAAGGCTGGGTTAGATGGCATCCGGCGCTATCTTCATGACGCCGACCGGCATGACATTGCGGTGCAGGCACAGTTCTTCCTTGACGTGTCGGGACGCACACTGCTTGGCTCGGAGATCGGCGCAGTGCTGGCGACCTTTGAAGCCTTGCAGGTCGTGGATGTGATCGGCCTTAATTGTTCGACCGGTCCCGATCTGATGCGCGATCCGATCCGCTATCTGCGCGCCAACTCGCGGCTGAAGGTATCGTGTATTCCAAATGCGGGGCTGCCGATTAACGTCGAAGGGAATGCGGTCTACGCACTCGGGCCCGAGCCGTATACCAAAACCTTGATGGAGTTTGTGGACGAACTGGGCGTGAACGTCGTAGGTGGCTGCTGTGGCACTACACCGGCGCATATTAAGCTGCTAGCCGAAACGCTAGGCCACGACCGAGCACCGAAGTCGCGCGAAGTTGAGTATGTACCGTCGGTTGCGTCGGCAATGCGAGCGACGGCGTTGAGCCAGAAGCCAGGGCTGACGATGATCGGCGAGCGGCTGAACTCGACGGGCTCGCGCAAGGTCAAGAAGCTGCTTCTACGGGATGATTATGATAGTTTATTGAGCGTAGCCCACGAGCAGCAGGACGGCGGCGCGCATATGCTCGATGTCGGGGTAGCGATGACCGAGCGCAGCGATGAGCGCCAACAGATGCAAAAGCTCGTCAAAAAGCTCTTTATGAGCATCGAGCTGCCGTTGGTCTTCGACTCAACCGAAGCGGACGTGCTGCAAGCTGCCTTGGAGATGTATCCGGGGCGTGCGATCACGAACTCGGTGTCACTGGAAGGTGGTCGCGGCGACAAGATCGACCGTGTGCTACCGCTGGTAGCGCGCTATGGCGCTGCCACGATTGCCCTGACGATCGACGAAGACGGCATGGCCCGCACATCGGCAAAAAAGCTTGAGATCGCCGAGCGCATCGCTCAGATCGGCCAGGATGAATATGGCCTGCCGGCCGATACCTTTTTGTTCGACGTGCTGTGCCTGCCGATCTCCACCGGTCAGGCCGAGGAGCGTCAGAATGCGGTCGAAACGCTCGAAGGTATCCGGCTGGTTAAGCAGGCCATTCCCGGCTGCCTGACCGTGCTCGGCGTTTCTAATTTGAGCTTCGGGCTGGCAACGCACGCCCGAGCCGCGTTGAACTCGGTCTTTCTGAAGCATGCAGTTGATGCGGGGCTGGATGCGGCGATTATTAATCCCGCGCATGTCACGGCCTACGCCGATATTCCGCAAGAGGCGCGTGCGGTGTGCGAAGCGCTGATCTTCAACACGTCCGAAGATGCGCTGGGTCACTTCATCCAGTTCTTCAGCGAAGCGACGGCAGCAGCAGAGAAAGAGACGAAAGCGGATCCAACGGAGGGTATGACGGTCGAGGCCCGCCTGCATTGGAAGATCGTCCATCGCAAAAAAGAAGGGGTCGAGGCGGATGTTGACGAAGCACTCCACAACCGCATGGACGACGGCATGGTTCGGGGTGAGGCAGCGGTCGAGATCCTGAACGAGGTGCTGCTCCCGGCGATGAAAGAGGTCGGTGACAAGTTCGGCGCGGGCGAACTGATCCTGCCGTTTGTGCTCCAGTCGGCCGAGGTGATGAAAAAGACCGTGTCGCACCTGGAGCAGTACCTGGATAAGATCGAGGGGTCGTCCAAGGGCAAGGTGGTGCTGGCAACGGTCTACGGCGATGTCCACGATATCGGCAAGAATCTGGTTAATACGATCCTGTCGAATAATGGCTACACGGTGTATGACCTGGGCAAGCAGGTGCCACTGAACACCATCATTGCCAAGGCCGAAGAAGTGGGTGCTGACGCCATCGGCCTGTCGGCGTTGTTGGTCTCTACGTCCAAACAAATGCCCCTGTGTGTGCAAGAGCTTGCAAAGCGTGGGCTGCGTTATCCGGTGCTCATTGGTGGAGCAGCGATCAACCGCCAATATGGCCAGCGCATCCTGTTCACCGAGCCGGGCGTGCCCTACGAGCCAGGCGTATTTTACTGCAAGGATGCCTTTGAGGGTCTGGAGACGATGGATCAGTTGAGCAACCCGCTCAACCGGGCGAGCTTCGTTGAGCGCATCAAGGCTGAAGCGGCAGTAGGGGCAGCTAAGCCCGAGCGCGGGCGCACCGTGCTGGAAAAAGTCGGTCGTAACGGTGATGCACATGTGCGCTCGAAGGTCCGCAGCGACGTGCCGATCCCGACACCGCCCTTCTGGGGAGCCAAGGCCACAAAGCGCGTCCGCCTGGAGGATGTCTGGGCCGGCATGGACTTGAACACCTTGTTCCGCCTGCAGTGGGGCGCCAAGAACGCGAAGGGTGCGGAGTACCAGAAGCTGCTGGACGAAGAGTTTATGCCGCAACTGCGCCAATTCCAGCGCGAGGCAAAGGAACAGGGCTGGCTCCAGCCGGCGGTTTGTTACGGCTTCTTCCCGGTCCAGTCGGCGGGACAGGAATTGATCGTGTACGACCCGGCTGACCAGACCAAGGAGCTGACGCACTTCGCGTTTCCGCGCCAGCCTGCGCGTGAACGGCTGTGTATTGCCGATTATTTTGCTTCGCAGGACAGCGGGCGGATGGACGTGGCAGCCTTCCAGATCGTGACGATGGGTCAGGCAGCGACGACGTATATTGATGAGTTGCAGGCCCAGGGCGACTACCATCGCTCGTTCTTGATTCACGGGCTGGGCGTCACGGCGGCCGAGGGACTGGCAGAATGGACCAACCGCATCATCCGCCAGTCGCTAGGGATTACGGAGCCTGCGGGTAAACGTTACTCGTGGGGCTATCCGGCCTGCCCCGATCTCGACGAGCATGCCAAGCTCTTCCAGATTTTGCCAACAGAAGAGATCGGTGTCTCGCTGACGTCGGCCTTTCAGCTGATACCCGAGCAATCTACGGCGGCGATTGTAGTACATCATCCGCAGGCGACCTACTTCAGTATTGCAGGCTCGGTCGCGGAACGGGCCGAGGTGGATATGGCGGAGGTCGCAGCGTAGAGCATAGGAGAATGCTGCGTCAGACCGAGCCCGTACAGATCGACAGGTAGTCAACCTCCTGCTCGGCTCCTATCGGAATGGCAAGGGGGTGATGCTGCCAGTGGATCAGATCGGAGGAGGACGCATGCGCCCACTGGTGGCCGCCGAAGCCATTTCTAGCCCGATGATGCTCCTCGTCTAGCAGGTAAACAGGTGGAACGTGCCGTCGTGGAAGAAGGGCATGCAATCGCCCACGAATTGGTCGGCGGCCGCTGGCTTAAAGTATTGCATCATGTCCACATGGAGGACATCTCCCAAGCATCAATTCGTGTGACATGGGCAGAGCCGCCCTTCGTGAAGAGTTCGACGCCCAAGCTATCGGTGCGCGACGGATAGATCCGAGCAGTTGTGCACAGCCCGTGAGCAAAAACCTCGACCACCGAGCGGTCAAGGAAGACGTGCAGGCGCAGCACCTCACCATTGGCAACGGCAAGTGGGCTGTCGAAGAGGTCTTGCCCGACATCCGACGTCAGACTTGAATAGGTACGATCAATAAACAAGCGTTGAACACGACGATCATAGACAATCCGTGTTTGCTCCTCATCGTCGGGTGAACAGCGGACGTTGATACCGACTGCGGTGGCATCACCCAGATCGAACTCGGCAATGATTTCGAGCGTATCGCCATGCATGTCGTCTAAGCGTTCGGGCAACGGTGGCAACAGATCCATAGCAGCTGCGGCGTAGTGCCGGCCGCGCAGTAGCTGTAACTCTGGCATCGGCTGCTGGCCCAATGTACCGTCAGGCAAGATTGACAGTACGCGTGGGAGGGACATACACCCCGACCACCCAGCGGCCTGCTGAGCCTCCAACGTGCGGTTTTCACGGAGCCAACCCCATATCAACCGCCGACCGTGGTCATCAAGCATGGTTTGCGGCGCGTAGAAGCTGCCACCCGGATCGACGATCCCATGCTTCTGCGGCGTGAAGCGATACTCGGTGAAGTCGCCAGCCACATAGGCGGTATAGTACAACTGATGGTCATTCCAGACCGACATCATTAAGACGTGGGTACCGTCTAGCGGAAAGAGATCGGGGCATTCCCACATCTCGCCGGTCCACACCGGGTCCCTGGCCTGCTTGTCACCGATCAGGACGGGATGTAAGTACTCCCAGGTCAGCAGATCAGGAGAACGGTACAGGAGGGCTGTGCCGCCAACATCCTTGATGCCGGCACCGATGACTTGATACCAGGTGCCGTTCTCATGCCACACCGAATGATCACGATAGCCAATCAGATCGAGATCCGGCGGTCGGGATTTAATGACGGGATTGCCGGGATACTTTTGCCACGTTACGAGCATATCGTCGGTACTGGTCGCGATACAGGGTAGCTGATCCTTGCCCCGCACTCCCGTGTAGATGAACGTTGCAACCCCGTTGTTATCAACGGCACAGCCGGACCAACAGCCGTCCTGGTCTGCCCCGCCAGGTGTTGGGGCCAGGGCAATCGGCAAGTGCGTCCAGTGCACAAGGTCGGCACTGGCGGCGTGTCCCCAGTGGACGGTGCCATGAAAGGGACCGTACGGATTGTACTGGTAAAAGAGATGATAGTTTCCCTGCCACTGGATCAGCCCGTTTGGGTCGTTCAGCCAATTGCCTTCGGAGAGGAAATGATAGGCCGGTCGATGCGGATCGGCTGCCATACGGGCATGGAACTCGGCGTCAAGCTCGGGATATGGTGTCAATTTCGTAGTTGCACCAGAATCTGTCATATAATACTCCCTCAGCTTGTAGATAGATAGCATGAGGGTCTTGGTTTGTCAATCGGCGTCGTTGCAGTGGAGCGTGGGGTAGGGCCTCACCAGCCGTATTCCACACCTAAGCCACGCCTTTATACGTACAACGGGCACGGGCCACGACGGGTCGTCTTCTTGAGCAGATATTCTGCCCCAGCCGTAGATATCGTATCATCAAAGATCGGCTAGCCCAGCGGGACCACCTTGATGAGTTCCCGTAAGCACCAAGCCAGGTTGGAGCGGGCGATCGCCGCATCCCAGAGCGGTGGGGCAGCGGCTAGCTGGAGTTGGTGACCCAATGCGCCAGAAAGCAGGCCCGCTGGGGTTCGACAGCAAGGACGGGTGGCAACCGCTCTGAGTACCCCTCCGCTAGGTTTTGCGTCAGCACGGGCTCGTAGGTATACATTGGCGGCGCTGCTTTGAGATAGATTGCTCCTTCGGTGGTGGGCACTCGCAGAATGCATGACCAATGCCAAGTGCGAACCTGTTCGACCGGCCCAACTGGCGCCAGGCCGCAGCCATGCAGCTGTTCCTCGATCCACGTGGCCGCCGTAGCAAACCAGCCAGGTCGAGTCCAGGCTAGGCGACCGGTCACATCGAGGCCCTGGGTCACCTCCGCAAATCCGGCCTGTAGCACCGAGCGGTGTGCAGGAAGCGCCAAGTGGAGAGCCTCCAGTTCTACACGATCCACCCAACGCCCGCCCACGGGGAGTGCCGGAGCCAGGTCATGGACTTCCAGGACAAACAGACTGCCAGTCCCAGGCGTGAAGGTGTCAACCCCGGCGCAGTACTGCGTGGTGACCGTCCAACCCAGCAATGCTCCGAACGCTGCGTTGATGGCTGTAGCCTCGCGCCACCAGCTATCGCCCTCCAGCCCCGGCAGTGCAACGCTCGGCAGCTCCCAGCCGCCTGAGGAAGGCAGTACCAGCACCTGCAACATACGCGGGTGACGGATGATCGCAAAACAGGTGTGGCTATCCTGGCTTGGTCTATTGTACAAAGTTGAGCTTCTGCTCCAATATAAATAACGCGGCTGAGCGAACACAACTAGGGAAGGTACCGTATAGGATTCTGCCCACCTTCAGCAAACTGTAGCCAATTTAAGTCCGTAACGCCAACATACTGAATATGGTTCAGGCGGATGCTGGAACGCCGCTCTTCGTCAATCGGATCGGCTTGTACGAAAGTGCCAATATAAACAACATTGTAGACTAGAATGCTCGTCGCGGCCTCATGCCGATCAAGCCACGGATCTATCGTTTGTATGGCTCGTTGCCGACCTAATAAGTATGCAGCTAATGGGCCTGTATCTAACAGATAGCGTCGCATGAGGTTAGAGCGATTCTAAGGGAGGCGTGGGTGGGCTCTCACGCCGCCATTGCTCAAGACTGGCTAGCATTGCATCACCATCTAGATCGCTCCATACCGCAGCTAATTTGATGGCACCTTGGCGACCATCTTGTCCAAGCGCTATGTCAGCCTGCGCATCATCAAAGAAGTAGTGCACGACTTCTTCGCCATTCTGCTCAAACGGGATAGCTATAAGTGGCTGATGAAGTTGTACAACGACCTCGGTTTCTCGTGACGAATATACGTTATTCATGGTAGTGGCCTAGAGTCAGTATTTGCGCAAGGTATTATTGCACGGAGTATGTACTTGAGGTGGGCGATGGCCGCAATAATACATGAGTAGTAATGATGTTCAAGACTCAGATTATGCAACTGAATGGACAGGGTTGATCACCCGACAGCACTTTGGGGAACTGGGGTGATGCGCAGGACGTAGAAGCTACCGCTAGCGACGGTAAAGGTGAGGGGCTCGCTCAGGGGATTGCCCTGGAGATCGAAGGCTTGCAGCGTATAGGGTTGTGGGCGCGGCGTGAACTCGGCAGGACTGGGTGCTGCGTAGGTAGTCAGTGGCGGCCCCCCACTGCCGACTATTTTGAGGCGCATCTCGCGAAATGGCACCGGGCTGACGATATCAATGTTATAACAGCCGACGCACTTGGCTAGGCGGAGCCGATTCAGGAAACCTTGCCGGTAGGCAGCGTCCATCGGTTCAAGCCGCAAGGCATATGGCAAGCCAGTACTGGACTGGAGGGATGGTACCGGCGATGGCGTCGTTGCCACAATGGCGGCAGGCTCCGTCGTCACTGACCTACTCGTAGTCGTGGCCGGTGGGAGCGTGGTGATGGAAGCGGTGGCCGGTGCGATACCGGCCGCACGTGTTGCCGGACTGGTCGTGTCAGTGCTCCCGCGCGTTGCCGTCGCAGCTGTAGACTGCCCGTCAGCAGCGGAACTGCCGGCTCGACTCAGTTGCTGGGCAGCCAGCAGCCCGCCGACCAGCAGCACGGCCAGCAGGCATACGAGTGCTACCGCGCGCAACTTCGTCCGAGGCACAACGGTTGGGACCTTGCCCAACGCTGGGACCTCGCTCGCAGGGGCGCTCGTTGATTGCGCTACGCTTGGCCTGAGCAGGCGTGGATTGGTGTCATCCAGGATCTCATAGGTGACAAAGTTGACGGCAGCAGTGCTGGCAAGGTCGTGGTGCAGGTAGAAACACCGGATGTGTGGGACGCGCTGATCGAGCTGTACGATCAGGTTGACAAGTTCGGTCGTGTTGTAGGCGGGATCAGCCAACAGCTTCTGAGCGACCGCCACATCGGCCGCCGGGGGCCGAGCAAGCTCGGTAGGATGGGTATGCCAAAGGCCAAGGAAGTCGACAGTAGCATCACGCGTGAACCAATCTTCGAGCGTGGCATTAGCATGCGTTTGGTCCAGGGCAAAGCCTAGCTGATGATTGTCCGGCGCGGGACCAGGCGTACTCGCTGCGACGATGGCAATTTGGTTGCCGGACAGTCGCTTGCCAACCAGAATACCGCCGATGACCGGTCCTATAGCGGCCTGCTGTAGCACCTCGATCACCGAACGGGCAACGACTATGCGGGGTTGAGAGTTTGGAGATTGCACGTACCAGCATCCTTCTTACGCTGCGGGACGAACGGCTTCTAGCGCACTATTCTACTCGATTGGCTGACACATGTGGCGGGCAACTCTACCGAACTGATGACGCTTATACATCAGTTGAAAGGAGGCCGCTGGCATCCACTGAGTCATGTCATGGAGTATACTCCGCATAGGGAGGGCAACAGATGGCTCAGCATTGGACGATTGATCAGGTCCCTGACCTGACGGGAAAAACTGCGATTATTACCGGTGCTAATAGTGGGCTAGGCTATGAAACAGCCAAAGGACTGGGGCGTAAAGGTGCCTATGTTGTGATGGCGTGTCGCGACGTGGCGAAAGGTGCCGAAGCTGCCGCCATGCTGCAGCGCGAGTACCTCGCCGGCTCGTTTGTGGTCGAGGCGCTTGATCTGGCCGATCTTGGCTCGGTACGACAGTTTGCCACGACGTTTGTGCAGCGCTTCACTGCACTCGATATCCTGTGTAATAACGCGGGGGTGATGCACCTGCCCATGCGGCAAACCGCCGACGGGTTCGAGATGCAATTTGGGACGAATCATCTGGGCCATTTCGCGCTGACAGGGCTGCTGCTGCCCGTCATCCTGCGTACGCCCCAAGCACGCGTCGTGACCATGAGTAGTGTGCTCCATCGCTCGGGCAAGATCGACTTTGCCGATCTGCAGGGCCGTACAAGCTACAATTCACAGCGGGCCTATGGCCAGAGCAAGCTGGCGAACCTCCTGTTTGCCTATGAGTTACAGCGTAAGTTTGAAGCGCATGGGATAGCCGCAATCAGCGTCGCAGCCCATCCCGGCTACGCGGCGACCAATCTGCAACTTGCCGGTCCGCAGATGGCAGGATCGAGGCTGAGAACTGGAATGATGACGGTCGCAAACCGTGTGCTGGCACAAAGTGCTGCAAGGGGGGCACTGCCCATAATTTATGCAGCCACAGCCCCTGATGTACAGGGCGGGGAGTATTTTGGTCCCGACGGCTTCATGGAGATGCGTGGGTCGCCCGCCAAGGTACATTCCAGTGCCCGCTCCTATGATCGGGTGGTGGCAGAGCAGCTGTGGAGGGTCTCCGAGGAGTTGACCGGCGTACAGTATGAGACAATACTTGATCGCACGCCTCGCGGGGCACCGCTTGCTTAGCCACCACTACGCGCACTGCTCCTGCCTCGCGTGTGCACCAACTACAGCATCGTCTCATCCGTAGCTCGGTTTGCATTCAGTTTACACACGCGGTCTATACCTTATTCTAAAGACCCGCGCATCCTGCTGCTAGATGAAGCGACCAGCGCGCTGGACAACGAATACGCGTGATCGCGAGCCACGATCACTACCAGTTGTGTTTTAGAACAAGCAAGGAGACGATGTTGGGGAGTCGGGAGACGGCTCCATCGCCTGTAATATCTTAGCAAACAGATGCTCGAGTTGTTCCAATTCAGCGTTACTGAGCGCAGCCATGAGGACTGCGCTATCAGCTTCCCGCCGCGCGTGGAGCTCGGCCAACTTGGCTCGCCCCACGCCGGTCAACATCACGTGGACAACCCGCCGGTCGTTCACGTCACGGTCACGGACAGTGAAGTCGGCATGAATCAGGCGATCCACAATGCCCGTTAGTGTTGCTCCCGATTGATGTGTCAAGCGCGCGAGGTCGCTCATTGTACAGCGTCCGCCCAGCTGTTCAAGTACAGTGAGCACGATCGCTTGCGGCACCGTGACCCCGTTCGCATCAACCAGCTCAGACATGCGCTTGTGCGATTGCCAGATGAGGGTGCGCATGGTTGCCGATAGTTTACCAAGCAATTCCTGCCGCAGCACCATAGTCATGCTCCCTTGCAGCACTCGCTACTGCCCCGTAACGATTAATACCGACGCGCTCATGCCCACTCGTAGGCTGGCATTGTCTTTGGGTAACGAGATCCGGACGATATAGGTGCGCACGTTGGCTGATACGGTTGCATCAGGCGCGATATAGACCACTTTGCCCTGAATCTCCTGGCCCTTTAGTGCATCGACCGTGACTTTAGCGGTCTGGCCCACGCGTACCTGGGTGATATCGGTTTCATTGACATTGACGTCAATATGCAACTGCGAAGGATCGACCAGATGGAAGGCAATGTTGCCTTTGTTCGCAGCGGTTGAATCAGCACCCGGATCGACATTGCGCACGGTGAGGATGCCGTCGAAAGGCGCGTGCAGCGTTGCCCAGTCGCGGTTTAACTCAGCAGCACTCAGTTGCGACTGGGCCGATTCGACGCCCGCTTTCGCAATGTCGATATCTGAAGGAGCAGCTGCGGCTGAAAGCTTAGCGAGCTGTGCACGGGCGGCATCGACCTGCGCTCGTGCGGCAGCGATATCGGCAGGGGTACCGCCCGCCTGGAGTTTGCGCAAGGTTGCACGCGCGGCGTCTGCCGCTGCCTGCGCCGCTGCTACGTCGGCAGCCGCTCCACCGGCTTGCAGCTTTTGCAGATTCGCACGTGCTTGATCGACCGCAGCTTGGGCTGCCGCCACGTCAGCAGGTGCCCCGCCGGCTTGCAGCTTTTGCAGATTTGCACGCGCCTGATCGACCGCAGCCTGGGCTGCCGCCACGTCGGCAGCCGCTCCACCGGCTTGCAGCTTTTGCAGATTCGCACGCGCCTGATCGACCGCAGCCTGGAGGGGAATGAGATCCGTTGCTTCAGGCCCCTTCAGGGTCTGGTTAAGCTGCACCTGAGCATTATCGACCTGAGTCTGGGCATTTGCGACATCATTAACTTCTTGTTGGCGGACGTTGTCATACGTGACATTGGCTTGGGCCAAGGCCGACTGGCTTTGGCTAAGGCTCAGTGTGGCCTGGTCAAAGGCATCCTTGTACTGCTGGATAACAATATCTTTATCGGTTGCTTGCTCGTTAATCGATTTGCCGGTCTTGGGGTCCGTACCATTCTGGGCCTGCTGGTAGTTCCAGTTGGCTGTGCTATAGGCTGACTGGGCCTTACGAACGTTGTCGGCAGCCTGCTGCATCGCCTGATAGGCACTGGTCTTCGCCGCAGAATCGGCCGCCTGCACCTTTTGCAAATTCTGTGTAGCGGTCTGAAGTGCCGTTTGTGCCGCGCTCACTTTATCCGGCTGAGCACCACGTGCTGCCGTTGCAAGATGTGCTTCTGCCGCTTGCACGGCTGCCTCAGCGCTCGCCACGTCCTCCGGTCTAACGCCAGCGGTGCGAGCCTTTTCGAGATTGGCCTCGGCAGCCCGCACACTCGCCTGGGCACCGGCAATATCCTCCGGCCTGACGCCGCCCGTGCGTGCTTTTTGCAGATTGGCCACGGCCCCATTAACGGCAGCCTGGGCACCGGCAATGTCGCCCGGTTTAACGCCCCCGGTACGGGCCTTTTCGACATTGGCATCCGCCGCTCGGACATTGGCCTGAGCACTCGCGATATCATTGGCGGTTACATTGCCGGTAGCAGCCTTATTGGCTTGCGCTTCGGCCCCATTAACGGCTGCCTGCTGGCTAGCAAGGTCTTGATCGGTCGCCTTGCCGGTAGTGGCCTGCTCTAGCCGAGCCTGGGCAGTTTGGAGATTCGCCTTGGCCGCGTCGACCTGCTGGTCGAAGGGACGCAGATCCAGCACAGCGAGGACCTGGTCCTTGCTGACCTTGTCACCTTCCTGCACTTTAACGTCTGCAACGATGCCTTGTACTTGAAAGTTGAGATCAGCATTCTGCGCCGCCTTAATTTCCCCTGTCGCCGCGACACCAGCCTCGAAAGCACCTAGCGTCGTCGTAGCCGACGCGACCGGGGCAGCAGTGGTTGATGGCAGTTT
This sequence comes from Herpetosiphonaceae bacterium, assembly GCA_013821605.1. GTDB lineage: Bacteria > Chloroflexota > Chloroflexia > Chloroflexales > Kallotenuaceae > JACDGP01. The sequence continues at coordinate 13,936 of JACDGP010000049.1, read as the reverse complement.
GGTTGTCTGCTGTACGGCTACAGTTTTGGGGGTCGCAGCAGTGCTGGGACGCATGCTACAACCGCTCAGCAAGACCGTTCCGACCAGGAACGTCGTTCCAAGAACTTTGAATTTCACCTGTGAACTCCTTGTTTCGAGACTATTCATGTACCATCTGAGGTTGCGCGATATCACCCGACACGGTGAGCGGTGTACCATCCCCTACTTGCAGCATTGCCACGCCGCCCGTTGCGGCCGGTGCCTGCGCCTTCGACTCCTTCGGCTGACGCCGGAACAGACCTGTGAAGCGCGTCGTGAATGAGTCAAGCAAGCTATAGGCGATCGGCACGACCAGTAAGGTCAGCAACGTTGAGGTCAGCAAGCCGCCGATCACGGCGACCGATAGCCCGCGCCGGAATTCACTGCCTTGGCCAAGGCCAATGGCCGAGGGAATACCACCGGCCACCAGGGCCAGCGTTGTCATGAGGATCGGTCGGAGCCGCACGGAACAAGCGCGTTCGAGCGCGGCATGCTTGGCAGAGCCGGCAGCACGCAACTTGTTGGTGAGGTCGACCAGCAAAATCGAGTTCTTGGTCACGAGACCGAGCAGCATGATCAGGCCGATCATGCCTGTGATATCGAGATCAAGCCCGACGATGCGCAGGGCAAGGAAAGCACCGATAAAACTGAAGGGCATAGCCAGCATGATCACAAAGGGCTGTAAAAACGAGCCGAACTGCGAGGCCAGTACCATATATACAAACAGCACCGACAGCCCCATCGCAATAAATAGCGTGGCAAAGCCCTCGTTTTGTTGTTGGGTCGTACCGGTAAAGCTGACGAAGACATTATTCGGCAGCGCGACTTGCTTGAGCGCTGCAGTAACATCGCGCTGCGTCTCGGCTACGTTGCGACCGACGACATTCGCGCCAATGAGCACTTGGTTGAGGCGGTCATAGCGCCGGATCGAGGTTGGACCCGAGGTTAACTGCATGTGCGCCAACGAGCTTAGTGGGATGCTACCCTGCTTGGTTGGCAAGCTGATGTTGCGAATATCACTGACATTCCCGCGATCACCGGGCGCGAGACGTATGACTACATCCGTATCCTCGCCATTCTGGCGCAGCGTGGTCGCCTTATCGCCGTTGATCAAGGCCCGTACCGATGTTGCCAGATCGTCGTTCGTGATGCCTAGATCACCCGAGCGGGCCGGATCAACCTGAAATTGGAGCTCGGGCTTGCCGGGCTGGTAGGTCGAGTCGATATCGGTTAATCCTGGAATCGTTTGCGCTTGCCCTTGCAGTGACTGAAGCAGCGGCACGAGATCCTGCACTGTACCGGAGGTCTGAATACTGACCTGCAATTGCCGGCTCGACACACTGGTGCTACCGCCGCCAAAGCCGGTGCGGCCGACAACGACCTTCGGCAGAAAGCCGAGCTCGGATCGCATTCGTCCTTCGACGACCGCTGTTTGCGCGGTACTGCGTAGCAACAGGGTAAGCTGGCCATGCTCGGCTTGTCCGGCACCGCCAACCGCAGTCAGCACACTTTCCACACCGGGATCTTTCAGCAGCACCCCCTCCGCCTGTTGCGCCAGTTTATTTGTCGCAGCTAAAGGCGAGCCCGGCGGCAGATCGAAACCAACTACCAACTGATGATTATCCTGCGTCGCGAAGAACGAGAACTTGAGGCCGCTTGCAACCACAACGCTGGCGACCAACACAATGAGCGCAAGTAGGACGATCACGGAGCGATGACGCAGACCCCACGCAAGGATGCGCCCGTAGCCGCGAGCCAGCCGTCCCAATTCCTCATGGCCCTCCTCCGGGAGCTCACCACCGGCATTAGCTGCCGCCGCTGCATGGGAAGCTTTCGGTACACGCTGCTTGAAAAAGTAGGCCGAGAGCATCGGCGCCAGCGTGAAGGCTTCGACCAGCGAAATCGCCATCGCCGAAGCAACCGTAATGCCGAAGGATTTGAAGATAATGCCGGTGATGCCACCGGTAAAGGTGACCGGCAGAAACACCGCGATAACCGTCAGCGACATCGCCAGGACTGACAAGGCGACCTCCGCCGTGCCACGGCTCGAGGCGAGACGCGGCGTTTCGCCATACTCCATGCGGCGGAAGATATTTTCGCGGACCACGATCGCGTCGTCGATCACCAGACCGACAGAGACCGAAAGCGCCAGCAGCGAGATAAGGTTGATCGTGAGGCCGAAGAGCTTGAGCGCGGCGAAGGTGGCAATCATGATGACGGGCAGACCGGCGACCGTGACCAGGGTATTGCGCAGGTCGCGGAAGAAGATCAGCACGACTAACATCGCTGATACCGCAGCGATCAGCAACTCTTCAATTGCACTATTGACCGACTCGCTGACGGAGGTCGACTGGTCGTTGGGGATGGTGTATTTTAGGTCGGACTGCTGGGCAAAAACAGCCGCAAGTGCGGCCCGGGTATTAGCCGCCACCGATACAGTGTTGGAGCCCGATTGTTTGAGGACCGAGATCGTGATGGTATCTTTGCCATCCAGCCGGGCATAGCTATCCGCATCAGCGATGCCATCCTCAACCGTCGCTACATCGCCGATCTTATAGGATGTACCAGTGATCTGGATGTGCGTAATGTCGGCAGGGGTTTGAAGCATGCTCGGCGCACGCAGGTTGATATCCCGGTCACCAGCATTAATGGTCCCAAGACTTTGGTTAGTATTGGCCGTCTGGATCGCGTGCGTGAGCTGGGCCGGCAAGATCTGGAGTGCCTTGAGTCGTGCCAGGTTCATCTGCACGTTGATCTGGCGTACCTGACCGCCGCTGACGGTGACCGATCCCACGCCCTGAGCGCGCTGAAGACGTGGGGCAATATCATTATCGACCAGCTTGCGCAGTTCCAAGGGGGAGCGCGTATCGCTCGTTACGGCAATCGACACGATCGGCTGGTCGTTCGGATCAAAGCGGGCAAATACGGGGTCGCGCACGTCCAGCGGCAACTGTGGGCGAACCGTATTCACCTTATCGCGGATATCTTGCTCGCCTTTGTCCAGCACCACACTCGTATCGAGTTCGACCGTGATCTGCGTGATACCTTCACTGGAGGTAGAGGTGATATGCTTGACACCGTTGACCGTGTTGATCGCATCCTCAAGCGGCTTAGCCACCAGATCAGCAACACTCTCGGCCCCGGCACCAGGATAGGCCACCGTGATGGCAATGGTTGGGATCGATATTTCCGGTAGTAGATTGACCGGCAGGGTGGTGAATGCTAGCGCCCCAATCACTAGCGCAAGCAGCATGATCATGGCAATGAATACGGGCTGCCTGATGGAGGTGTCGGCGATCCTATTTCCGTTCAGTTCCTCTTTTGCACCGCTCATGCAGATAGTTCCTTTATACTTAATTAGACAAATATTTTACTTCATTGTTATTTCGCAACACGAATAATTATAGCACTAAATATTTTTTGTAAAGAGGAAAAAGCTCGTCTGTGAGTGTCCCGTTAGTTTAGTCATCTGTAGGAGTACGTGAGAGCTTTACGTATTGTTGCAGGCGACTTGTCCTCCGCCTGTGGACGCGGTATACTACCCATGTTCACTAGCACATGAACAATACATGGGGATGCTTGGCTTCGACAGGGAGTTGACGTCGTTGGTTGCGAGTCGAAACGCCCAATTTCGTAAAAAGGGCAAACGCCTTAACTGGCAAACATAACACTGCGCCTCGTATGGCGCTCGCTGCCTAATTTAGTTTAGTGTAGCGCGTTCCCCGCATGTTATGCCTGGCGGTGTGTGGGGAGCGTCATTTAGTCGGGCTGCTGCGATGGAAGTGTCTGTGCACATCGCCTAAGATTAGCGGGCTGGTCTTCTCAACGCTTGGTCTGTTGAGCGTCGAAGGCGAGGAGATAATCAGCAGTCTACACTCGTAGATGTCAGCGGCTGACCTTTTTGGACGGGGGTTCGATTCCCCCCATCTCCACCATTATGTATACCTCCGGGTATGCTGCACGTTTCAAGCGGGGGCTGATGTAGATATACGTCGGCCTCGTTCATGTTTACAGCAGGGGTAAATTTCTTCGCTCGGATCTGCTACACTTCTGGCGTTGATGTTGGGGGTAATCAGGCACAGGTCGGTTGACTTTTTTTCCAGCGCATCTATCAAAGATCTACGGACGTCCGGCTCGGCTGCTCCCGGCATCAACACTCGGAGCACACAGCCGGGCGTTTTTGTGCCCGGCAGAAGGAGGGATGACATACTCATGGACCAATCGGAGAAAGCAGTCCCGTCTGGCTCAGGTACAGACCCAGCACCCACTGGCTCCGGCACTGATCAGACTGTTAGGGAGCAACCGCAGACTTCAACAGTGTCCGATTCGGAAGCGGTGCCAGCACCTACTCCTATCCCGACCACGAATACGACGGTTGCGCCGATGGTGAAACCTATTACTCAAACCGACGAGCGACATGGTCCAGGCACTGAGTGACACGATTTTCATGCAGGCCTTGATATGGATTTGTGTGAAAACGGTCAAGCTGTCTGAATCCCGATATCGAACGTTGCTGCGTAGCCCTTGTTGGTCTTTTTGGGTGTAAGGAGCAGCTGCTCTTTGTAGATGCCGTCATTGCTATTCAACGTGTCGCGTCGTCCTTTGCTCGCATAGGGTGCCAGTGTCAAGACTTGATCCGAGAAGGCGTCGTCAAAGAACAGCTGTGAGGTGAAGACCGCACTCTGGTTTGAACTCGACTGGCTGCGTATCTTGAAGTGAATATGGATAGCACGGCCCGCATACCAACCTGGGTAGATCGTGGTAAAGGTGGCCAGCCCCTTTCCATCCGTCACCTGGAGGCCGCGCAGGAACTTCTGCCCCTTGGTGTTAAAGCTCCGGTCGGTCACATCCGAATAGACTCCCGACGCATCGCAGTGCCAGATATCGACAATGGCACCCGGATACGGGACGCAGCCACTGCCGCTCACCTTTGAGACGTTGAACGTCAGCGCCAGGAGTACGCCGTCTTTGACCGCACCGGTGCCGGGATCGGACCGAATATCGGAGCGTTTGAGCTCCTCGTCCACATAATACGGCCCCTCGGTTACTGCGGGTCGTACGACACATGCGGGCAGTGCTGACGCATTTGCAACAGCGGTCGTAGTCGCGTCCGCAGATGTAGCTGTAGCAATGACGGGGTTGCTTGCCGTCGCAACTGCCGTCTGCGCCTCTGCGTTGAGCATGGGAGTCGAGGTCGTGCCACTGGTTGAAGCTTGGCCACCGGCAGTCGTTGACGGGGACGAACCAGAGATCGCCGGTCCGCAGCCAACAAGCAGCGAAGCTCCGGCGGCACCGAGCAGTTTAAGAAGCTGACGGCGACTCAGAATGCGCCCGATCTGACGATCATCATGGTCCATGTCTCTATCCTTCTGCATGTCTTCTAGTGATCGTCAGTATACGGGGCGATTGTTCAGAAGATGTGAAGAAGCTCAAAGGAAATGATGTAGATGGCCGTGATTCAGGGTGTTGGCATTTGTCCTCCGGCAGGGTAGACTGTGCTAGTGATCGCAGACACGCTGCGAACACTGTATGAGGTGACCAATGAGCAATGATCTGTTAAATGACAACGATGCAGTTCCCCAGACGGGCGAAGATCCGCGACGTGTCTCTCGACGCCACTTTCTGCATGGTATTGCGGCAACCGCTGGAGGAGTTGCATTGAGCGCTGCGCTGCCTACTTGGGCCGCACAAGAACAGATGACAGCGACACTGCCCCCACCGGAAACTTCCGGCATTAAGCATGTCATCGTCGTGATGATGGAGAACCGCTCGTTCGACCATTACCTCGGCTGGCTTCCCGGTGCTGATGGCCGGCAGGCGGGACAAACATACAAAGATGCAGCAGGGATCCCGCATACGACGTATCCACTTGCGCCAGATTATCAGGGGTGCGGGCATTCCGACCCCGATCACTCCTTTGATGGCGGTCGCACCGAGTGGAACAACGGCGCCTGTGACGGTTGGCTCCGCGCCGGCAGCAACGATAAGTATGCTATCGGCTACTACCAAAGCAAAGATCTGGCCTTCCTGGGCAGTGCGGCACCCTACTGGATGACCTGCGACCGCTACTTCGCAGCGATTATGTCGGAGACCTTTCCAAACCGCATGTACCAGCACACAGGACAAACCGATCGCATCAGCAACACGCTCAACATTTCTCAACTCCCGACGATCTGGGACCGGCTGGCGCAACACGGCATCAGCGGGCGCTACTATTTCGGCGACCTGCCTTTCCTGGCGCTCTGGGGGCTGAAGTATCAGTCGATTAGCCACTCTTTTGAGACGTTTTTGCAGGACTGCGCAGCCGACACATTGCCAAGCGTTTCTTTCGTTGATCCTCGTTTCCTCGGTGAGGGCAAAGGAACATCGAACGATGATCATCCGCATGCCGATATCCGCAACGGCGAGGCGTTTATGAACCAGATCTATGCGGCGGTCACCAGCAGTGCGGCGTGGCCCCACACAGTACTGATCTTCAACTTCGATGAGTGGGGCGGCTTCTTCGAGCATGTTCCGCCACCGATCGCGCCGGTGCCGGATGCGGTGCCACGCACCGGGACCCACGATCACTTGCGCGGGTTTCGCCTGCCGGCCATGTTTGTCGCGCCCTGGGCACCTCGCCGTTATGTATCACCTACCGTCTATGACCATACCTCAGTGCTCAAGCTGATCGAATGGCGCTGGAATTTGCCGGCGCTGACGATCCGCGACCAGACAGCAAACAATCCGGCTGTCGAGTTCAACTTCCGGACACCTGATCTTTCGGCTCCACAATTCAACGTGCCACCCGGTCCATTCGGTGGCCCGTGCTCGACGAACGGGCCTGTGACGGAGGAGCAGTGGAGCGCCTTGAAAGTGCTGGCCCAGAAGCAGGGATGGCCAATCTAGACGACGATGCCATGCAGTAGGACGTGGTATCAAAAGGGGCCGTCAGCCTTGGCGCGCCCCTAGATCGTGCAGGATCGCTTCTGCAATATCAAGTGCGGCGCGTGGACGCGCGACGTGTGCTGCTGCAAGCCTCATTTGGTCAAGGCGGTCTGTATCGGCAAGTAGGCGCGTGACGGCGAAGGGCACGTGTTGCGGCAAACGAATACCCAGTGCAGCGCCGACGCCTACGAGGTAGTCGGCGTTGCTTTCTTCTTGGCCGGGGATGGGATCGATAATGATCATAGGCCGTGCGCGCGCCAGCACTTCGGAGACGGTTAAGCCGCCCGCCTTGGTAATAACGAGGTCGGAGGCGACGATCAGATCATCGACGTAGGAAATGAAGCCGAGCGTGCGCACGGTTAAGGAGGTCGTGCTGGTCAAGCCATCAAGTTCGGTTTGTAGGGCAGCGTTGCGCCCGGCCACGACGACAAGGGTCGCGCGTAGACCGGTCGCCGCCAACTCGGTGATGATGGTGCGCACATGTGCGCCTTGCAAGCCACCGCCGAAGAGCGTGATTACCGGCTGCTCACCTTCGGGCGGTAGGTCATGCGCTGCACGGGTCGCAGCCATAGTTTTTGGCCGAGCGATAGCAGGATCGACCGGAATGCCAGCAACCCGAATCAGTGCAGCTGGCACGCCGCGCGTGACTAACTGATCGCGCGTTTGGTCGGTGGCAACGAAGTAGCCATCGACGTTCCGGTAGGCCCAGAACTGGTGTGCGGCATAATCGGTCAGAACACAATACAGGGGCTGCTTCAAGCCACTGCGTCCCTTGCGCGCCGACAAGATCTCAACCGGCAAGAAATGCGTGCAGACGATGACCTCTGGTTGGAACTTACGCATCAGCTTCCCGAGGCCGGCAGTCGAGATTTCATTCGCCACAGCACGCACATCTGCCGTGAAGCGAAAGAGCTCGCGGTCAGTCTGCTCATACATATAGCCCCACAGCTGCGGGAGCTTGTCGGTCAGCTGTAGGTAGGAACGTGCGTAGGCCTCGCGGAAGACCGGGTTGGTGTAATCCAGCACATCCGCGATCTCGACCTGGCCGGGCTGGCGGCGACCGAAGGCGTCGGCTAGCGCCGCCGCAGCACGCTTATGACCACCTCCGACCGAAGCATGAATAAGGAGAATACGTGGCATCGCGCGCCTTTACCAGTTAGTGAACGAGCCATCCGGGCGCCGGAACAGCGGGATTGGGGAGTTGTGCTCGGTCACATCAAACAGCAAGTCGGCACCTGCCGAGTCAAACTCCACACCGAGACCGGGATGCGGCTCCGGCCACAGCTTGCCGTCGCGGAACGTGCAGCCGCGCGATAGATGGGGCGGTTGGACCGGACGAGCTCCCGCGATCTCCATTAGAGCCGGGACGGGCTGTGCGCACAGCACATGCACCAGGGCCGCCAATGAGATCGGGCCAGTGAAGTGGGGGACCAGACCCACATAGTGCGTCTCACAGATCGCCGCGATCTTGATCAGCTCAGTAATACCGCCGACGTTCGGCAACGTCACGCGCGTATAGTCGATCACATGCCGCTCAACCAGTTCGGTAATTTCCCACTTGTCGCCATACTGCTCGCCGACCGCCAACGGCGTTTTGACTAGACCACGCAGCGTGGTAAGGGCACCTGGGTTTTCCGAGCGCAGCGGATCCTCCACAAACAACGGGTTGAGTTCTTCGATCAGCCCACACAAGCGTACAGCATCGGCCATATCCAAGCGCGTGTGGAAGTCGATGGCCCACTCCCCCGCGGCGCCGACACCGTCATGAATGGCCCGGCACTGCTCCACGGTCTTTGTCAACATCTGGCGCGTATTAAAGACGCCGTCACCCGGATCGGCCACCGCCGTACGAAACGCCCGGAAACCGGCCTCAACACAAGCGCGCACCGTCTCGCCAAGCGTACCCTGGCTCGGATACCCGGTGGAGTAGCATTGAACGAAGTCGCGTGTGCGGCCGCCCAACAACTCATAGACCGGCACACCAAGCGCCTTGCCTTTAATGTCCCACAACGCGAGGTCGAGCGCGCCCAGGGCATGGAGCTTTTCACGCCCGGCCGGATAAAAAAATCCGCGATACATTAACTGCCACAGATGCTGTATGCGCGACGGGTCCTCGCCGATCAACATGCCCGCGCACTGCTGCAGCATATCACGGCTACCACCCTCACCGATGCCGGTAATGCCAGCATCGGTTTCGACCGTCACAACCATATCACTTTGGTTGAAGGTAGGATTGAGGCGCTTCGGCCGGTAGCAGCGGATCCGAGTAATCTTCACGTTGAATTCCTTTTCACGTGGCCCTATCATAGCCTACATTTGCTCGCAGGATGAGCACCCACGCTTCAACCTCCGCGCCGCGCGCATTCGAATATTCTTTGCCCTCGCCGCTCATTGTGAAGCCGCATTTTTGGAGCACCCGAAGCGAGCCCGCATTATCTTTCGCTACATAAGCATACAGCGGACGTACAGGTACGTGATTGAGAAAAGCCAGGAGTGCCTTGGTAGCGATGCCCTTGCCCCAGTATTCCTTGCCAATCCAGTAGCCGACTTCGAGATGCCCGTCTTGCATGAAGCACACGATATTGCCCGCCACGCGCTCCTCAAACACGATTGTCTGCTTGGTGATACTCTCGTCCGCTAAAACTTTAGTCCAGTGCGCCATAAAGGCGGCGCGATCCTCGGGGTCTCGTGCGGTGAAGGCGGCCATACGGTTGGCTTCTCGGTTCCGTTGCTGTTCGAAGAAAATGGGAAGATCAGCTTCTGTGACATCCCGTAGCAGGACAGCGCCGGTCGAAGAGTTTGATGCGCGTCCTGCCATGTCGTCCTCCGGAGTAAGCTTAGACCTGAACAAGCCATCTGCTCGTATGCTACCATGACACCGGCATACATAATGGATTGGGTCACACAGTGCAGCCGCTCCATTATCGTGTTGCGGCTAATTGCATTGGGAGCACGCCATGAGTTACCGATCTGCTGGTGTCGATATTGATGCAGCCGAGCATGCCAAAAACCTGATGACCGTTGCGGTTCGGCGCACACACGGACCGGCCGTGCTTGCTGGCATCGGTGCCTTTGGGGGTGCCTTTGCGTTGGGGGCGACGTTGCAGAAGATGACCGATCCGGTCCTCGTCGCGTCAACCGATGGCGTTGGCACCAAGACGATGGTTGCCACCGCCGTCGGACGCTTCGATACCGTTGGTCAGGATCTGGTCAACCATTGCATCAACGATGTGCTGGTACAAGGGGCGCGACCCTTGTTTTTCATGGACTATTTCGCGGCAGCGCAGCTCGATCCGCTGATGGTAGAGCGCGTCGTCAGCGGTGTTGCAACGGCCTGTGAGGCAGCCGGCTGCGCCCTGCTTGGCGGGGAAACCGCTGAAATGCCGGGTATCTATATGCCGCAGGCATTCGATCTGGCCGGGACGCTGGTCGGCGTGGTTGACCGTGCGCAACTAATCACCGGAGCCGCGATTAGATCGGGCGATGTGGTACTGGGACTGCCGTCGAACGGGTTACATACGAACGGCTATTCCCTGGCTCGCAAAATCTGTGAGCCGATCGGCTATGCTGCTACGCCGCCCGAACTGGGCGGTGTTTCATTGGGCGATGCGCTCCTCGAAGTTCACCGTTCATACTTGCCGCAGCTTGATACGTTGTGGGGGGCGGGCTTGGAGATCAAAGGGATGGCGCACCTGACCGGCGGCGGCATCATCAATAATTTGCCACGCGTCTTACCGGAGGGCCTGAGTGCGACGATTCATACCGGTACCTGGCCAGTCCCACCGATCTTTGCGTTTCTGCTCCGTTCGGTGCAGCTTGACCCGATCGAAACCTATCGCACCTTCAATATGGGCATTGGCATGGCGTTGATCGTCGCACCGGAGAAGGCTGCAGCGGCGCGAGCGGCGGTGGAGGAACTGGTGGTAATCGGCGAGATCGCGCCGGGGCAGGGTGTGACGCTGGTATAACGTAACCGGGATGCTGCAGGAGTGCTTATGCCAGGGTTCAAGGAAATCTATGCCCACCACGCTCCGGAATATGACCGGCTGGTCGCACGCGAAGACTATAACGGCAACATCTTGCCGGCCCTCCAGCCCATTCGACCGCTTGATGGGCTTGACGTGGTCGAGTTTGGAGCAGGTACCGGCCGGCTCACCCGGCTGCTCGCACCACACGTCCGGACGATCCACGCCTTTGACGGCTCACCTCACATGCTCAGCGTCGCCCGCACCACGCTCCCGGAGAGCCTACGACCCAACTGGCAATTAGCGGTCGCCGACAACCAGCTGCTGCCCGTGGCCGCTCGCAGCGCTGACCTAGCCATCGCTGGCTGGAGCTTTGGTCATGCTACGGACTGGCATGCCGAGGCTTGGCGTGATGAGATCGACGGAGCCGTGCAAGAAATGCGGCGGGTGCTACGGAGCGACGGCACCGCCGTTATCCTTGAGACGATGGGCACTGGGCGTGAAACACCGCAGCCACCGACGCCGGAACTCACTGCGTTCTACCGCTGGCTCGAAGATGAGCAAGGATTTGCGACCACCACCATTCGTACCGACTACCGTTTTGCATCGCAGGCCGAGGCGGAAGAACTCACCGGCTTTTTCTTCGGCAGCCCGATGGTTGTTTCACTGTTGCCGGACGGACGGGTTGTCTTGCCAGAATGTACGGGCATCTGGTGGCTCCAGCGATAATAAGGATCTGCACGTGATTTCTGACATTCGTTACCTGTTGTTCGACTTGGATGGCACGCTGACCGACTCCAAGCACGGCATTCTCCGATCGATTATCTATGCCCTGCAGAAGCTCGGGCGAGTGCCGAACGAGGCGGACAATTTAGACTGGTGCCTGGGTCCACCACTAGTTGGAACGTTTGCTACGTTGCTCGAAACCGATGATCCTGCCCTGATTGACCGTGCTATTAGCCTCTACCGCGAACGGTACACCACGATTGGACTGTGGGAGAATGCAGTCTATCCCGGTGTTCCCGAGATGCTAGCAACGCTGAAGCAGCAGGGCTATCACCTGTTTGTCGCGACTTCTAAGCCGATTGCATATGCCGCCGATATTCTGCGTCACTTCGAGCTGATGGAGTATTTTGACCAGGCGTATGGTAGTGAATTAAACGGAGAACTGGCCAACAAAGGTGACTTGATTCGGCATATTCTTGCACAAGAGGCGTTGCGGCCAGAACAGGCCTTGATGACGGGTGACCGTCGCCACGATATCGAAGGCGCGAAACTTAATGGTCTGCGTACGGTAGGTGTGACCTATGGCTATGGTAGTGTGGAAGAGCTAACGCTTGCCGGTGCCGATCACTTCGTAGCAGAACCGGCAGCGATGGTCGCTCTGCTGGACACACTGGCCACATACTAGGTAGCCGCTACAACCGGGGTGGCCCTTTCCGAATACGTGCGCGTTGGTCTTCCATTGACCCCCGTTCGTTTGTCAGATTTTCGAGCCACCATGTAGCCCCAGCCGCAGCATATTCGTCCAGAAGCGCAGCGTCGGCTGCCGGATCGGTCCCGTCGGTAAGACCACATTGCACCAGATCATAAGGCTCTGTCAGTGCGTTCGCGGTGCGTTGTTCCGCAATGTACTGGGCCACCTCCCGGATACCTTCAGGCGCCATTTGCTCGACCAGCGAAAGGTCTTTCCCGAGCGGAAAGGCACCCTGCCATGCTGCAGCACGCCGGAACGGTCGTTTGTTTGGCCAGAAGCCCGCCACCCAGACAGGAATCTGCGCTTGCACCGGTGCCGGCATAAAATGCACATCGCTGACCTGGTAGTACCGTCCTTGGTAGCTAAACGGTGCGCCGCTCCATAAGCCCTTTAGCACGGCCAGCCCCTCGTCCAGCATCTCACCGTGCTGTCGATCATCACCTGGCTCGCTGAACGCGCTATACTCGCTGCCTCCGCCGATGCCGACACCGAGGATAAGGCGTCCTTCCGAAAGGCGATCAATGGTGACGGTTTCGCGCGCCAGTTTCCAGGGACGGCGGCGCGGAATAGGCGTGACCATCGGCCCCAGCTTGATGTGCTTGGTCCGCATCGCGATCGCCGCCAGTAGGATCCAGGGGTCGGAGACGGCGACCGGCCAATTCGCGCCCATATGATCCCAAACAAAGAAGCCATCCCAGCCGGCTTGCTCAGCCTCGTAAGCCAACTCGGCCACATAGTGTGGGTCGCCAAAATCATTACCGGAGCTGCCCGGCAGCCCGAAGCAGGGAATATCAATGGCAAACTTCATCGCATCATCCTTTAGGTATGCTGGCCGAGCAGGGTTAGCAGCGCCTGGCGGTTGGGCAAAGAAGGCTGCGCACCTTGCTTGGTCACTGCCAAGCCGCCCGCCGCTAACCCCCACTGAATCGCTTCAGCAAATGGAGCATTTTCACTCAAAGCAGTTGCCAATCCGCCGTTGAAAGCGTCACCCGCCGCAACAGTATCCACCACCTGCACGGGAAACGCGCCCATAAACTCATCAAGGCCGTTGGCTTCGGACCAATAGACACCTTTCTCGCCCAGCTTGATCACAGCGGTTCGCACACCACGTTCGAGCAGGGCCTTACCCGCACCCCGCGCAGCAGCCTCGCCTTTGATCGGAAAGCCGACGAGCATTTCAGCCTCGGTCGCATTCGGAGTTAAGATGTCGACGAGGCTGTAGAGTTCAGCGGGCAAGGGCTGGGCCGGAGCCGGATCAAGCATCACCAGTACCCCCCGCTCGTGTGCTGCCCGAGCAGCGCTGACAACTGCAGGGAGTGGCACTTCGAGCTGCAAGAGTAACAGTCGCGCATCGTTCAAGGCCGCCTGCAAACGCTGGAGATCGGCATCCCCCACCGCCCCATTGGCACCGGGCACCACAATGATTGTATTCTCGCCGCGCGTCTCCACCGTGATTAAAGCGACACCCGAAGGTTGCCCCTCATCGATCACGACATCGGTTATGTCGACACGATTATCCCGCAGCCCATCACGTAAGGCACCCCCGAAG
>JACDGP010000188.1 GCA_013821605.1 Herpetosiphonaceae bacterium | reverse complement strand
ATCGTTACCTGTTGGCAAAAGATGCGCGGTATTCTAGCTTACCAAGCTAAGAGGTGAGGTTAGGTAATGCGTAAGCTTGCAACTCATCTGTGATGGAAAACGTCGCGAACGACGGCAGTGAGTGCCAGTGTTTCAGCTGGCCGGCTCACCTGCTCGGCTGCATCATCCCCAGCTATTTGCGGCTTGACCCACTAGTCTCCTGTGTCTGCTTTCGGCTAAAAGCGGGCACTCATATAAGTCTGTTCTTAAGGCGACACCAAGTTGGCATTTTCAAGAATTGTGTCGACGATGCTTGAAAGGGGTGCCGTGGCGTCGATTATGATTGCGTTCGTGGGAAGGCCTTCTTTTGTCGCATGTTGTAATCGCGCAAAGGATTCTCCTTCGCTTGCCGATCCTCCCCACTCGTCTTCAGGTCGGGCGGCAAGACGCCGGTTCAGCGTATCCAGATCGATCTCAAGAACGAAAACTCCATCCAACAAATCGATGAAACGGTCGGAATTCCTGGAACCACCGCAAAAGAACGTTGCCGCATGGTTTTGATCGGCCACCAAAGCTCTGACCTTCTCAACGTTCCACATCCAGGTACGATGCTCTCCGGCGCAACCATTAACGGGCGCGCCGGTTTTTGGATCGCCCCAATAGGCCAATTCCCTGTCGCCGTGGATGGCGTGGCAGCCGCGCCGCTGCAGTTCGTCGCAGACCGTGGTTTTACCGGCGCAGGAAACGCCGTCGATTAAGTAGTTCTTGATACCCATGTTCCGTTTCGAATTAAGAGTAGATTATAATGGCCCGAGAAAACTAGACAGTGAAATCAGCGATTTTGAGATAGACTGACCGCCATGAGAAAAGTCTACAGTCCGCAGTTCAAGGCCCAGGTTGTGCGAGAGTTGCTCAAGGAAGAACTCTCGGTCGCGCAACTTGCCACCAAGTATGAAGTCCATCCCACGCAGCTCCATCAGTGGAAAGCCACGGTCCTCACCGGCTTGCCTTCCTTGTTTGTGGATGAGCACAAGGCGCTCGATGCCACGAAGGCGGCCCACGACGAGCAACTCACGGAGCTCTACGCGGAAATCGGCAAGTTGACCACGCAACTCGCCTGGTTGAAAAAAAAAGGTTTTGAACTTGACGAGGGCCGAGCGGCTAGCCCTCGTCGAGCATGACGCTGCCGAGCTACCCTTGACGGAGCAAGCGGCCGTCCTCGGTGTCAGTCGCGCCAGCTTATATTACCAGCCGGTCGCACCGGGACCGGAGGAAGTTCACCTCAAACATCGGATCGATGCCATCTACACGCAGTATCCCTTTTATGGGTCGCGCCGCATCGCCGCCCAATTACAACGAGAGGAGGTGGAGACCAGTCGAACAACGGTGCAACGGTATATGCAGGAGATGGGCCTTGCCGGGATCGCGCCTGGGCCGAACCTCACGCGCCATCATCCTGGTCATCGCGTGTATCCCTACTTGTTACGGCACACCACCAGTCAGTATCCCGACCACGTGTGGGCCGTGGACATCACCTACATCCGGCTCCACGCCGGCTGGATGTACTTGGTCGCCATTCTGGATTGGTTCTCGCACTATGTTGTCGCGTGGGAACTTGACGACTCACTGGAACTGCCGTTTGTGCTGGCAGCGGTGGATCGCGCCCTAGGTCAGGCGCGACCGGTCATCTGCAACAGTGATCAAGGCAGCCATTTCACGAGCCCGCAGTACACGGCGCGCTTGACTGCCGCTAGCGTGCAGATCAGTATGGATGGGAAAGGACGGGCCTTGGACAACATCTTTGTCGAACGACTGTGGCGCACCGTGAAGTATGAGAACATTTATTTGCAGGACTATGACAGTCCCCGCGCGGTCCGCCACGGCCTCACCAGCTATCTGCGTTTTTATAATGAGGAGCGCTTGCACCAATCCTTGGCCTATCAGACCCCGGCGACCGTCTATTTCGGTAGCGCACGACCCGCTGGGAGCTGAAGGGGTCATTCCCCGCATCCGAACGATGGATGGTGGATATGTGGACAGCTTCTGCGGAACCTGACCCACATACCCACGATCCCGACGACGACGGCGACGCCGCTCATCCTGCGGCGTGAGACGGAGCACCACGATCACGCCCTTTACCACAAAGGAGACCTCTATCTGAAAATCGCGATTTTGGTGTCTTGACAAACCGGGCCGTCATATTCATCCCAACAATATCGCACTCCACAGCGAGCTGCTGATAAACCTTGTCTTTCCAGACGTGGCCACGACAATCCAATTCGCTCCAGCGGGAAATGTAATGTTGCGTGGGAATATGGGACAAGTGGGCTGCCAACCGCTCATACTGAGCAGCGACGAACTGCTGCACCGAAGTATCCCGGTCAAGCAGTGTTCCATCCAGGTCAAAAAGAACTGCTCGAATCATATCTGGTTCCATATAGCCGCCCGAGACTGAAGTACCCAGTTCTCGGCGCGTTGGTCAATGTGACTGTTCACATCCGTATCTTTAGAGGGGTGCCGTTACCCCCTTCTGAACAATTACCAATCACTAACTCTACACCGCTTGTGGCTCATGCCTCCTCTCGACCGGACGATTGACGTGTAGCCTGTTGATTGACAAGATTGCTAGACTGGGACTATGCATGACGAGTATGCACACCTTAATGCAACTGCACAGGCTGAGCTGATTGCGAGGGGCGAGACCGCGCCGATTGAGCTTGTAGATGCCGCAATAGGCCGTATCGAGCAACTCAATCCCCAACTCAACGCGATCAAGACGCCGCTCTTCGAACAAGCACGCGCTCAGGCGCAATCGCCGCACCTGCCCGATGGCCCGTTTCGTGGTATACCTTTCCTCGTGAAAGATTGGTTCTGTCATACAGCAGGCGATCCTTAATTATGAAGGGATGCCAGTGAACGGTGCCGAGGCAACGCACAAGGTGCTCGACCCACTGCTGCCATCACGTAAACTGTAAGCTCGGTGAAGGATTCTCGGCCCTGACAACGATACTTAACTGGTCGTACTGATGCAAGTTTCTTTAGGGGAGGTCGTGGCGAGGATACTGCCTCTTTTACAAGGTTCGGGTGAGACGTGTTGTGGCAGCGCAGCCGTACATACAATAGCAAAGGAGAACAGAAGATGGATGCACCAGTTGATCTGTACAATACTTCGTACAATACCTTTTCCGTTGACGTGCAACAAGCGGTTCGTTCCAAAACCTACGGTGAGGATATCGGCCAAAGCGGGTGGATGACGGCGGATGAACTGCGCTCCTTCATAGCGCTGTTGCACTTAACCCCATCATCCAATGTTCTTGAAATTGGTAGCGGCTCAGGAGGCCCCGCCTTATTCCTCGCGGAAGTCGTTGGATGTCACGTGACCGGCTTGGATATTAATCAGTTCGGGATTAATAATGCTAACACGTTGGCACGCACACGTGAGCTTGATGGGCGGGCGCGGTTTCAGATAGCCGATGCCAGTCAGCCCCTTGCATTTGAGCAAGATACCTTCGACGCGATTATCTCCAACGACTCGATGTGCCACATACCGGAGCGACTAAAAGTCTTGAAAGACTGGTACCGCGTGTTAAAGCCGGGCGGTCAGATGTTGTTTTCGGATGCGATGGTGATCACGGGTTTAGTATCACATGTAGAGATAGCCTTGCGAAGCTCCATCGGGTATTACTTTTACCTCCCCGTCGGCATCAACGAGCAATTGATCGAAGCAGCTGGCTTTGAGCTGCTCCGGGCCGACGATCTGACAGCGAGTGCCGCAGCAGTGTCGAGGCGTTGGCACGACGCACGAGCGGAGCATCATGAGGAGTTGAAGCGCATTGAAGGTGCGAGCAATTTCGAGGGATTGCAAGCATTTCTTTGGTGTGTCCACACCTTGACGAGTGAAAGGCGACTATCGAGATACATGTATCTTGCACGAAAGCCAACTGCTGAAGCGACTGTCCAGCCATAATTGATTGACAACTGCATAGTAGGGTACATTCCCAATCCTTCGATTCCTTCGTTTATGAACACAAGGTGACCAATGCAGATTACTGCACCCCATCATATGGCCTTATTGACAGCCAACTTCGACAAGCTACGGACGTTCTATGTCGAGGTTCTCGGTTTTCCGGTGATTGGCGCGTATAGCGACCGTCGCATTATTTTCATTGGGGTGGGGAGCATTGCGATTGAGTTGATCGAGCGGGCCGGAGTGAGTAATGATAAGTCGGGTGGTTGGGGGCATTTCGCGTTCGAGGTTGAGGACGTCGATGCCAGCTACAAGGCGCTTGCCGAACTGGGTGTGCCGTTTCACGTTCTGCCAAACGATTTTCCTGAAGGTGGGCCAGTTTCGCGGATTGCCTTTTTCCGCGACCCGGATGGAAATGAGCTTCAATTGGTTCAGCCATTGGGACCGGGGCGCTATCCCACAGTATCAACGTAGAACACTACGATTGCGTTTTGTGCAATATCCTGCGTATCTTGTGCATTGCCTTGGCCGCCGGTAGAGAGCACCATGGAACAGGATAGCAGCACAGCCTTGCCTTGACGACAACGCCGTGCTGCATGCGAGAGGATGGAGCAGTATGCGTTTAGAGGGCAAGGTCGCAATCGTGGCCGGTGCTGGCTGGGGGGGGATCGGGGCGGCTACTGCCGTTCGCTTCGCCCAAGAAGGTGCTCGCCTCGTGATCAACAATAATCATCGCAGGGAAAAGCTACAAGAGACTGCGGAGCATGTTCGTGCGGCTGGAGCCGAAGTCGAACTGGTGGAGGGCGACGTAGCCGAGAGCACGACCTGGGAGGCGTTGGTCGCTGCGGCTGTAGCACACTTCGGACGGATCGACATCCTAGTCCATAACGCCTCCTCGGCGGCAATGGGGCGTGCAGCGGATATCACCGACGAAGAGTGGCAGCGGACCATAGACGTGACCGTGCATGGTCCGTTACTGGGGGTGCGGTATTGTGTGCCGGAGATGATCAAGGGCGGAGGCGGCTCGATCGTGTTCATTTCATCGGTGAATGGGACGATCACTAATCCGCTGTTCACCATTTATAGTGTTGCCAAGGCCGGGTTGAACGCGCTGGCGCGTAGTGTTGCGCTCGATTATGGGCGGGACGGCATTCGGTGTAACGCGCTCGCACCGGGTCAGATCGTTGGTGAACGTGAACGCGAGGCGATGATTGCCGATCCACTCGAAGACCAAATGTCGCGGGACTGCTACCCGCTGGGACGCTATGGTAGTCCTGAGGAAATTGCCAACTGCGCGTTGTTCCTGGCATCCGACGAGGCCTCTTTCGTCACGGGTACCGTGCTGACGGCGGATGGTGGGCTTACGATTCAGTCGCCCGAGGCGCTGGTGCGGCCTTCCTTCCGTGCCCGCTGGCGTGACGATATTCTTGTCCCGACCAAATGGGAAGGGGAGACACCGTATACCATCCAACGCATAAAGAGTAGAGAAGAGTAGTCATGAAGATCGGTTATTGTACTTGGGGTATGCCGACCGTGCCGGTCGACACGATGATCCCATTCCTGGCGAAGCTGGGCTATGACGGCATTGAATTGACGGTGATACCGGGCTATACGACTGAACTCAGTCGTCTCGACCGCGACGAGCGACAGCGGATCGCGCGGATGCTGCAAGAGTATCATCTCGAGTTGCCGGCAATTGCGGCGCAGACGAGCATGATCGAGCGCAATCCAGAGACGGCAGCACAGCATTGGAAACGGCTGACTGACGCGGTCGATCTGGCAGTAGAGTGGGCGCAGGATGGGCGACCGCCGGCAGTCGATACTACGGTTGGCGGAACGTCGGAACAGTGGGACGAGTTGAAGCCACTGCTCGTGGAGCGACTGGGTGCACTGGTGCGCTATGGCGAGGAGCATGGCGTGGTGATCGCAGCCGAGCCGCACGTTGCCTCAATGCTGGACACGCCAGCGCGCGTGCTGGAGCTGTTGCAGCTGATCGACTCGCCCTACTTGAAGCTTAATTTCGACATCAGCCATTTCAATGTGCAAGGCATTCCAATTAACGAATCGGTGCCGGCACTGGCCCCACATACCGTCCATACGCATGTTAAAGACGAGCGCGGCGTTGTGCCGAACTTCGAATTTCTGATTCCCGGCGAAGGCGACTTCGATTATGTGGCCTATCTCCAGGCCATGCGCGTGGCGGGCTATGAAGGCTTCATCACAGCGGAAATCAGTATTATGGTGCAGCGCCGCCCAGGGTATGATCCGCTGGCTGCCGCCGATCAGACCTATCGTGTGTTGGCCCAAGCCTTCGAGCGAGCGGAGATTGTGCGGTGAAATTGAGTTGCTTGCCGGTCTCGCTGTATCCGGAACTCACGGCGGGGCGAATGATGCCGGATGACTGGTTCCGCATGGCGCACAGCCTGGGACTGGACGGTGCCGACCTTAGTGTGGCACACGTGAGGAGCCGCGACGCGGCGTATCTGGATGTGCTGCGGAAAGAGGCTGCAGGGGCTGGCGTACACATCGTCATGCTGGCGACCTACTCCGATTTTACGCATCCAGAAGCGGCAGAGCGAGAGCGTCAGATCGATGACGTGCACGGCTGGATTGCGGCGGCTGCTCAGTTGGGTGTTCGCTTTCTGCGGCTGACGGCGGGGCAAGCTCATACGGGTGTCACGGAAGAAGCGGGGCTCCAATGGGCAGCAGAGGGGCTTATGGCCTGCCTGCCGGCGGCAGAGGCAGCAGGAGTGAGCCTGCTGTACGAGAACCATGTGCGTGGTGCCTTCTGGAGCACCAATGATTTCACGCAACCAGCAGCACGCTTTTTGGAAGTGGTGCGGCGCACGGCAGGGAGTGACCTCAAGCTCTTGTTCGATACCGCGAACTGCTTAGCACTCGGCGATGATCCGGTCGCAGTGCTCAATCAGGTCCGCGAGCGGGTCGGAGCGGTTCATCTGAGCGACATTCGTCAGGTCGGCACGTTCGAGCCGACGGTGATCGGCACCGGCGTGGCACCCATCACCCAACTGTTGCAGATACTGGTGGCGGACGAGTTCGACGGATGGATGAGCATCGAGGAGGCCAGCCGTAGCGGTGAGGAGGGCTTTCGTCGGGCCGTTGCATTTGCTGATGCAGCATGGCAGGAGGCCGGTGGGCAAGCACGGCGATAACGTGAAGAAAGCGAGCATATATGGCTGGGCCATTGAGATTCGAGTTGACCGACAAGGTGGTTGTTGTCACCGGGGCCGGACGGGGCATCGGCAAGGCGATTGCGGAGAGCTGTGCGTATTATGGTGCCAACCTCGCGCTGGGTAGCCGCACCGTCGAAGAGAGTGCTGCTGTAGCAAAGGCTTGCGCCCAACACGGCCATCGGGCGGAGGCCTGGCCGCTCGACGTTCAGAGTGTGACCAGTATCAATACCTTCGTTGATCAGGTGCTGGCGACTTATGGCCAGATCGATGTGGTGGTCAACAATGCAGGCTACAATGTACCAAAGCCGGCGCTACAGTACATCGAGGAAGAGTTCGATCAAATCGTCGACATTAACCTGAAGGGGTCATTCTTTATGGCTACGCGGGTGGCCCAGAGCATGATCGACCGTGGCATCCCCGGCAGTATCATCATGATCACCTCGCAGGTCGGCGTGGTCGGCGGGCCGTTGCGGAGTATCTATGGTGCAGCCAAAAGTGGGGCGGGGCACCTGACGCGTTCACTGGGAGTCGAATGGGCACCCCATAAGATTACGGTGAATGCCGTGGCACCAACGTTCACGCGCACGCCTATGCTGGAGCAGGCACTCAAGAATCCCGAGTTCGCCAAGAATCTTGAGAAAGTACCGATGGGTCGCACCGCCGAGCCTGAGGAGATCGCCGGTGCCGTAGTATACCTGGCATCGGACGCAGCGCGGATGGTCACCGGGCAGGTGCTGTGTGTGGACGGTGGATTTACGGCACCCTAGTAACTTTTTGGATGAAGGAACAGTTATGAGCACGCAACTGCGGGTTGGTGTGATCGGTGCCGGGGGGATCGCGCGGATCCATCTGCGAGGCTATTTGGATAGCGGCCGCTATGAGATCGTTGGTCTGGCCGATCTCGAAGAATCGGCCATGGCCGAGAAAGATAGTATGTTCGGCATCGCGCCCCGGCACTATACCGACGCACGCGAGATGTTGGCCAAGGAACAGCCGGATGTTGTGTCGATC